>JAJXWW010000080.1 GCA_021781415.1 Planctomycetota bacterium | reverse complement strand
ACTGAGAATCTCGACGGCCAGATCCGGCGCTCGTTCCAAGAACGCTCCCGCAGGCAGAAGGCGATTGGGAAAATGCTCCCAAGCGTGGAAAGATACATCCGGCATCCGCACCAACCCAGGCTCGATGCGGGTAAGGCAGTCTGGGGCGAAAGAAATGCCTAAATCGTTTCGATCCAAGAATCTTTCCAGGAAGTAGATTAGGCTTGCCGTCAGCCGCGATTCGTAATAGCCCATCGCCTTCTCCACGAGAACGCCGTCCACCAATTCATAGAGACGCCCCCTCGGCAGCCCGACGACATCCTCTTCGGTCGCCGTGCCCGGAGAGGGGCGAAAGCGAATGCGTTCCAGGGGAACATCGCCCAAGCGTTGGAGAAGCTCGGCCAAGGTTTCGATCTCCGGCGGCGCGAGCGTGTCGGTGGACATGGGCTTCCTCCTTATTTGACGGCGGGTTGGCCGATGCAGAACAGATGTTTCTCGCCGCGAACGAACAAGCGATTGTCGGCCACGGCGGGGCTGGACGAGACTCGTTCGCCGAGTTTGTTGGCGGCCAACGTCTTGTACTTCGTCGCCGCCTCTAAGACGTGAACGGTTCCATTGTTGGCGACGGCGTAGATCTTGCCGTCCACCAGAATCGGCGAGGCCGTGAATCCGCTGGCATCGAGGCGTTCGTTCCACATTTCCTCGCCGGTAGCCGTGGCATGGCACGAAGCGACGCCCTTATCGTGTACGCTGTAAACGTAATCGCCTCGGGCCAACGGGCACGGGACGTAGGGGAACGGGTAATTCTTGCGATTCTCCCAGACCAGCGTGTCGCGGCTTGCCTCGCCCTTGGAGCCGAGTTTGACGGCGATGATGTCGCGGTCCCCCGCTCCATCGCCGCTGGTGGCGATGATCAGATTGTTGGCCAGAATCGGCGAGGCGACCGTTCGCAGAGGAGCCTTGGCGAATTTCCAGGTGTACCACCAGTTGGCTTTACCGTCGGCGGGATTGTAGCCGGCGACTCCCGCCGAGCTGGCGACGATCAACTCCTTGCCGCCGTTCTCGATCTCGCGGACGAATGGAGTCGAGTAGCAGGCACGAAACGCCTTGCGTTCCGTCTGCCACAGCGGTTCACCGTCGCGCGCGTCGAAGGCCAGCAAGCGGGCGGAGCCGTCTTGATCGTTGGCCACGATGACTTTGCCATCGATCACAATGGGCGAATGGCCGACGCCGTGTTGACTCTTAAAACCGCCGAGATCCTTTTGCCACAGCGGTTTGCCGTTCTTGAAATTGAAGGCGTTCAGGTGGATGTTATCGCCGTCCCAGAAGAGGGCGTACACGCGTTCGCCATCGGTGGCCGGCGTCGAGGAAGCCAAAGAGTTCAGATTGTGTATGTGCGCCCGGCGACCGGACGACGGTTGTTTCCACAGCATGTCCCCTTTGACGGCATCGAAGCAGAGCAGCCAGCGTTCCTTGCCGTCGTTCGAGGCCGACTGCAAGAATACTCGGCCGGAGTGTACGATCGGCGACGAATGACCGACGCCGGGGACGGGCGTTTTCCACAAGTAATTCTTCTCCGTCCACTCGACTGGCACGTCTTTATCCGCGACGACTCCCGTTCCGTTGGGACCGCGGAAGCGCGGCCAATCGCCCGCGACGACGAAACCGGACATCGACGCAAAAGCGACACAAGCGATCCAGAAACGATGGATATGCGTTTGCATGGTGACGAAGCCCCTCGGTGGTTGGAACGACGATCTCTCGCAACGAGAAAGCGGAGAGCCAGGGATCAATATAGCATCCCGCTCGTTGCAACTCCACCATCTCGAAGTCCGTACCGCGGAGCGGCGAGACGGCGAACCAGCTGCGTTAGCTGCGGGGTGGAGGCCGTGCGTCCAATCCACCCGGCAGCTAACGCAGCCGGTTCGCCCTCGTTCGGCCTCCATCGCCCGTGTCGGTCTATCACGGCAGCTGAATCGGGGTCGCGTTCAACCAGGACCACACATGATTTTGATTTTGCGTCAGCCAGTCGTGGGTAATCGGTTGAACGTGGGCATCGGCGAAGAGGACGAGGTTGATGCCCGGATGCGGAGAACTGAGGACCGGCGGCGAGTAGGTGTTGGGCGAGAGATACGCGCCTAACGGTACTTGAACGTCCGGCATACTGGTTCCGCTCGTCGCATTGTTGCAATCGAACCAAGTGGTAGGACCGTAGCTGTATTCCTTTGGATTGACGCCCAGGTGAGTGAGGAGCGCCGTGTTGGACGAGCCGTTCGTATTGGTGATCTGCGCCAGGCCGACGCCGGAAGGATTCCACAGGATGCACTGCGCGCCGGGCACAACCCACGGCACGAGGAGGTAATAGCCGTAGTCGCTGATGCCGCCATAGGGAGGTGAAGCCGAGGGCGCGTTCGGCGAAGCCTGCCCCGAGCGAAAGCCTCGGCTCGGGCAGAGAAACAGCTTCAGCGGGTCCGTCGCCGCATTGACCGGCGTCAGCACCCCGTTGACGAATTGCACTTGATTCTGCTGTTCGACGTAGGCCATCAGCTGAACGTGCCAGTCCTGATCTGGATACGGATAGCCCCCGCCGAGCTGCGACTGACCCGGCTCCGGGACGTATTCGGTCGGCAAACAGCCGAATGTACCCGCGAAATTGTGGGCCGCCGTGCCCAGTTGCTTCAAGTTGTTGTTGCACGAGGCGCGGCTGGCCGCCTCGCGCACTTGCTGGACGGCGGGCAACAGCAAGCCGATCAGTACGGCGATGATGGCGATGACGACCAACAATTCGATGAGCGTGAATCCTCGACGTATTTTCATGGTATGATCCTTTCACGATACGGAATGTCCCCTTAACTCCCTCCCATAAGCCCGGAGCGCGAGCGATGGAAGATGCCAGCCCGTCGCTCGCGCTCCGGGCTTATCGGAGCGCTGCTTTTTTGTGCTTCGCAACAAGGTAAACGAAGGCGCGGAGTGGGCGCGGGTTGGGCCGACGGACCCAACCTACAGTGACATCCGAGGTGGAGGATCGAGAGGAATCGAGGCGATTTTGTCGGCGCGGATTGAGAACGGACGCATCCAGATGGGCGGAGTCTCTTCAAGAATCCAAACGGCGCGCGGCGAAGCGGGCAGCACCGAACCGAGGCTGATCCATAGCGTCGATGCACCCCGACATTGCCAGGCTCTCAGCGCCGTCGTCCAACGGATGCGCCCTTCGGAAGACGACGGCTTACCCGCATTTTTCGCCGTCGTTTGGCAGCACGAGGCTCGTTCGGTCTTGGCGTTGCAACAACGCTTCGCTTCGCTGGCTCCCCGAGCGCGGTCGCGCAGCTTGACCGTGTTCCATCCGCCCGCGTTCTCTGGCGCTTTGGGCTTCTCGGCATAGGCGGGCGGCTCGACACCATGCGCCCGCGCCCATTCCCACCGCTCCTCCACGGTGAAACAGCAGCAGCCGCGCCAGCATTGTTCCGCCGACTCGCAGCCGCAGGGATGGTCCTGGCAAGGAAACGACTGACCGGACTCTTTGTGAGCGAAAACGGGTAGAGGAATCTCCAGCGCGACGAGCAGATAGACGATTGCCACGCCTGTTACACACAAGCGGTATCGCAAAAGTTTCCAAGATCGAAGGCGTGGGAGTACACGCATGGCGGGACACTCGGTTCGACGACAAGGGACATCATCATCTTATGAGAGTTCCCCCGCCGCGTCACCAAGTCGAATCGAGAGGCATTCCATGCGCCGATTCGATGGCGTAGTTCTGCCTATTTCTTTCGCGGCTACTTGATACGAGTTCCGTCACCAATCGCCCAACGTTTCGCCTCCGGCAATGGTACACATGGCCTCATAGGTCAATCCATTGATGCCGCTACTCAGATAATGCACCGAACCGTCGCCGAACAAAAAATTGGCTCCGCGCGGCGTATGAAGGCTAAAGAACGTATCGGCGTCCCAGCGCGGTTGATCCAAACTCGGTAGGTGGTAGCGATTGCCGTGGGAGAGAACGAGCGCTTGAGCGGTTTCGGCATTGGCCAACGGACCGCCCGCCGATGCTGGCGCGCGCAGGGCTGGGACCAAGCCGCCGGGAACCGCGCCCGTCCACGTCGAGAGCGAATGATTGCTCGACCGCTCGCCGACGAAGATGGTGTTGCTCAGTCCGTCGCTAACATTGGCGACGCGATAACAGCTGTTGCGGAGAAAGATGCCCGTGTTGTTGCCCACATAGGCGCTGGTCTCCAAAGTGCCGATGCAACCGGTGTAGTTACCGTGGGCGACGACCGTATTCGTATTGGCCACGGTGAATGCCTGTTGATTGGGATCGGACGGACAGCCGTAGACGTTCAAGAACTGCCGCGACATCGGGACGATACCCACCGTTTGCCGAAAGTCGATTTGGTTGTATACATTGTTCTGTTCGAGATAGGGTAACAGAATCGCTCCCCAACCCCAGCCTGGCCCCACGTCCGAGGACGCGAGGTTGCTTCGACTGGTATCGCCGTCGAAGTAGCCGGGCGGGAAACAGTTCGCGACGCCGTGATAGTTTTGAAGCGCCAGACCAATCTGCTTCAAGTTATTCGCACAATTCAGCCGGGCGGCGGTATCGCGCACCTTCTGCACCGCCGGCAACAGCAGGCCGATGAGGATCGCGATGATGGCGATGACCACCAACAATTCAATCAACGTGAACGCTCTTCGGCTCCGGCAATGCTTCATCACTCTCTCCCTTGAGTCTTACTGGGTTATACCGAGTTATACAAGGTAATACCAAGAGTAGATGGCCGAGTCGAAAGCGTCAAGAGTGAGGTGCGAATTTGCCACCGAAAACCCGGCAGCGGGAACTGCCGGTTCGCCGCGGAAGTGACGCTTCGTCCCCATTCGAGGGCTAGGGAGCGAGAGGGATGAGGGGGTTGTCTATGCGGGAAGAGCGGAAATTCCTAGGAAAGCAGGGTAGGTATTGAGCGCGTCGTCCCAGCGAATGCGAGGCGACTCTTCCACAAACCACAAACACAAAGGAGTTCTTTCGTGATTGCACACGTTCAAAAACCGGCTCCCGATTTCACGGCCACGGCGGTAGTGGGCGGCGAATTTAAGAAAGTGTCCCTGTCGCAGTACAAGGGCAAGTACGTCATCCTGTTCTTCTATCCGCTCGACTTTACGTTCGTCTGTCCGACGGAGATCATCGCGTTTAGCGACAAGGCGGCGGAGTTTGAGAAGCGTGGCTGTCAGTTGCTCGGCGCGTCGGTGGACAGCGAGTATAGCCATCTCGCCTGGATCAAAACGCCGCGCAAGGACGGCGGCCTCGGCGATCTGAAATACCCGCTGGTCTCGGATTTGAACAAGTCGATCAGCCGCGATTACGGCGTGCTGCTCGAAGGCGGCGTCGCCCTGCGTGGCCTGTTCGTCATCGACCGCGAAGGTGTCGTGCGGCACATTACCATCAACGATCTTCCGCTGGGCCGCAGCGTGGACGAAGCCTTGCGCGTGCTGGACGCGCTGCAATACTTCGAGAAGCACGGCGAAGTCTGCCCCGCCAACTGGAAGCCGGGCGGCGACACCATCAAGCCCAATCCCCAAGGCTCGAAAGAGTATTTCTCGAAACACGGCAGTTAGATGCAGTAGTAAGTAGTCAGTAGTCGGTAGACGAAGAGCGATCGGTTCTACTGACTACTGGCTACTGTCTTCCGCCTTCCGCCGATTCCTGGACTTGCACGATTTCGGTAAATTGCGATAATCCTGGCACGCATCCGAAACCGAGCGTCCAAACCCAAGGAGGGGCATCGTGGCCGACAAATCGAATCAATTGATCCTCGCGGCACTGAGTCGAGCAGCCGCCGCTGCCGACGCCGTTCCCTTGCACGGTAATAAAAGCAATCCCGGACTCTTCCCCACCAACGCTGCCGGTAAGCAAGCCGCTCACCGCTGCCAAGAAGAAGGCTATCTCTCGTTCGCAACCACCGACGGAGGTTCGACCGAGAACGGCGAGGCCGGAGGCGCGCTTACCCTCGTCAAGAAGAAAACGGCCGCCCCGCTGTGCGCCATTACCGAAAAGGGATTGGCGTATCTGCTCGGTCAAGTAAGCCCGCGTCAGGTGTTGGAGGATTTCGTTCGCGCGCTCGAAACCCGGCAGCACGAAAGCCTCGAATTATTGACGGCGACTCGCCGGATGCAGCAGAGCATCGAAGCCATGAAGGCCAACGTCGATAAAGTGCTTCAACACACCTGCAAACTAGAAGGCTCCACGGAGCGCGGCGGGGCGGGGAATCTGAAGTCGCTGTTTGCCGAGTTCCTCAACGAATCAGGCTCGGCTTCGCCCGCAACTCCGTCGACGCCCGATCTGGCCGATGCCGTGCTTGAGGAATTGGCGCGCTGGCAGCACGCCGGTGCATCGGAAGATTGCCCGCTGCCGCACCTCTATCGCCAAGTCGCGCCGTCCAGCATCGGTACGTTCCACGACACGTTGCGCCGACTCCACGACCTCAATCGAATCTATTTGCACCCCTGGACCGGCCCACTCTACGACATCCCCGAACCGCCCTACGTCCTGCTCATCGGCCACGAAATCGCGTACTACGCCAGCATCCGCAAACAGTAGGCAGGGCGGGGTATGCAGGAAGCGGTGCGCGAACGAGAATCGTCCGCGTACCGCTCATTGCTTACTGCTTATTGGCTACTGCTAACCGACCACGGGAGGGATCATGTCCGCCGCCACCACTGCCGCCGCCGTTCGTAGTTTGCCGGAGCGCGCCTTGGAGTTGCTGCGCCGCACCGGCAATCCGTTTCGCAACTATTTCGCGCGCAACCCCGACGACGAGGTGTGCGCACTCTACCACGTGCCCGAGTTGTTCGTTCGAGAGCGCGAACAACTGCTCGGCGTCGTCGATCTGTATCGCTATACGCCGACCACGCATTCGGAAGTCGTGCCGGTCTTGGGTAGCAAAGGGTCCGGCAAGACGCACCTCTTGCATTCGATCAAGCACGGGACCGACGGAGCTTGGCAGTTGCTCGTCACTCCCGGAACCTATCAGCGCGACAGCGATTTCTTGGAATACCTGCTCTTTCAGTTGATCGACACGCTGCTGGGCGGCGGCAAGCAAAAGAACGCGCGCCCGCTGGACTATATCGGCGAGCAGTTGGTGCGCAATCTGCTGCGGGATGCCCTCGTGCAACTGCCGACGGCGGATCGACTCGATCTATTCCCCGCGCCCGGGTTGGGCCGCTGGGCGCGCCGCTTGGGTCTGGGCGGCTCCCAAGCGCAGGAAAGGACGCAATGGCTGATCGACACGCTCTCGCGCCCCTGCACCGTGCCGTTTCAGCCCGGGGGTCTGCTTCGAGCCTGTGGCGAGGCGGGAATCGATACGGCGAAGGTGGTCGAGTTAGTGTGCGCGCGCATCGCGCGCGGCGAGAAGCACGACGCCGCCGGCCTGATGCGCCGCCACATCCTCGAAGGTTTCGCCCGCGCCGTGCTGCTGCACGACGAATCGGAACTGGCCGGATTCCTCACCTACGGTTTTGCCGAACTCGATTTCCACGTTCGACCGACGCGCCAAGACCTCGTACTGGCCCTGTTCAAGTCGATCATGCAGGTACTGCAAGAACTCAGTATTCCGGTAGTCGTCGCCTTCGATCAGCTCGAAGATTTGTTGCTGGCGCGGCGCAGCGACGACGGCCATCGCACGGCGGAGAGCTTTTTCGCCGGCATCGTGCAGTCGATGCACCATCTCGACGGCATCTGCTTCCTCATCTTCGCCGAGCGCGGCTTATGGAACCGCTTCGTCCCCTCGCTGGACGGCTACATTCAAGATCGCTTAAATAATCCCATCCACTTGCCCAACCACGGAACTCTCAAGACGCTGCGCCTCGAAGCGCCGCCTTTGGATCTGGTGCGAGCCATCGTCGAAGCGCGACTGCGTCCGGCCCTGGAGAAACTGCCCGACGCCGCCGAGTTGTCGCCGATCTTCCCGTTCACCGAGGAGCAAATCGCCCTCGTGGCCCGCACCGAACCGACCCTGCGCGACATGCTGCAACAGTTTCGCCATCAATTCGACCGGGTCGCTTACAGCGCGGAAGACGACAAGCCCACGAGAAGACGCGATGAAGTGGAGACGGCGGAATCGACTCCCCTTGTTGAAAACCGTTTGAAGGACATTCCCGATCTTCCAACGGAAGTCAAATCCGTCGTCGTCGTCGAATCTCCAGTCTCTGGGTCGGCTCCATCCGATTCCGCTGGAGTAGACGCCGTCTCGGAGTCGGTTGTCCCCACGTCTCCCGGCGATCCGATTGCCCTCTCTTCTTCTTGGGATCAAGAAGTGCGGGCCGCTCGGCGACGCTTGGAACCGGAAGGGGCGCTGACCGGAGCGACGCGCGAATTGCAATCGGGACTCGGCTCCTTTTTGCAATTGTGTCACGAACACGGCGTCAAGGTGGGACCGTGGCGCTTGCATCACGTCGTCGGCGAATGGTCCTTCGGCGATCATCCGACCTACGGCGCGTTGAGCATCGCGCATTGGGTGTGCAAGGACGGTCAACCGTGGAAGGTGGGCATCGGCTTGTTTCTCGGGCGCGGCCCGGCCAAGCCGCGCGATCTGGGCACCAAATTGGCCGCCCTCGAAATCGAGCCGAGCGTCGTCGATCACCTGATTTTGCTGCGTCCAGAAGACGACCTCTCGCTCTCCGGCAAAAGCAAGTCACTGTGGCAAGAAGCGGAACGGCGCGGCCGCCACGCGCGCGTGGAACCGGTCTCCCTGGACACCTTCGCCGCACTCTCCGCCCTGCCGCGCTTCGTCCTCAGCCTGACGGAAGCGCTGCCGGAGGGACAACCGCTACCCAATCTCGCCGATCTCCTCCAAGAGAAATGCGAAAAACTGCTCGAACAAGTCTGCATGCCGGTGCAGTTCTAGTTCATCGTTGAGTGCTGAGTGCTGAGTGCTGAGTGCTGAGTGCTGAGTGTTGAGTTCCGAGTGCTGAGTGGCGATCTGGGACGCCCTTTTCCCCCTTTGCTCCGGGGGAGAAGGGGAGCTTGTGAGACAGTCTCGGATTGCGGAGTATAATCGGAGCGAGCGGCGGATTGCGGAACGATAAGGGTGAGACTCAGTACCTCGCGATGAACTCAGCACTCAGCACTCAGCACTCAGAACTGGGAAATCAGGACTCAGAACGGAATTGGTGGTATGGACTCATTAACTTCGAGCGGCGGACGCCGTGCGCCGACGACTTGAAGCTCGATCACATGCGCGCGTTGTTGGCTCGGCTGGGTGAGCCTCATCGGCGGCTCCGCATCGTACACGTCGCCGGGAGCAAAGGGAAAGGCTCGACGGCGGCCATGCTCGCCAGCATTCTGCAACGAGCGGGGTATCGCACCGGCCTGTTCACTTCGCCCCACCTTTGCCAAGTCGAAGAGCGCTTCCAGGTAAACGATCGGCCCATTTCCAGCTCCGAATTGACGGTGCTTCTCGACGAAATTCGGCGGGCGATCGAGAGCGGTTCCGCTCCAGGCATACCGTATACGTTCTTCGAGGTGGCGACGGCGGTGGGGTTGTTGCATTTTGTTCGACGGCGCGTCGAGGCGGCGGTGGTGGAAGTCGGGCTGGGAGGACGGCTCGATTCGACCAATGTTTGCCTCCCCGTGGTTTCGGTGATAACCAGTATCAGCTACGATCATACGAACGTACTCGGCGACCGTCTGAGCGCCATTGCCGCGGAGAAAGCCGGTATCGTCAAGAGGGGACATCCCACCGTCAGCGGCGTCACGGTTCCCGAAGCGCGCGCGGTGGTGGAGCGCGTTTGCCGCGAACGGCATTCTTCGCTCCGCCAACTCGATGGCGATTTTCATTTCGCCTACGTTCCAGGCCAAGTCTCCTCGACCGGTCGAAGTCGTTCGCGCGTTGGGGTGGCCACATCGCGCCGCCGTTGGCCGGAGATGGAATTAAATTTGCTCGGCGAGCATCAGGCCGCCAATGCCGCCGTCGCCGTCGCCTGCATTGAGGAATTGCGCGCGGCGGGGTGGCGGATTCCCGATGCCGCCGTTGCCGCCGGACTCGCCGAAGTGTCTTGGCCGGCACGCATGGAAGTGTTCGGTTCTCGACCGTTGATCGTTCTCGACTGCGCCCACAACGTCGCCTCGGCGTCGGCTCTGCTAAGTACGTTGCAATCGTCGTTCCCTCCGGCGCGTCGGCTTCTCGTCTTCGCAGGCAGCGGCGATAAAGATTTGGCGGGCATGTTGCGCGTTCTCGCGCCACACTTCGCGCACCTTTTTCTGACGTGCTACACCAACAACCCGCGCGGCGTGCCTCCCGAACGCTTGGCCGAGATGCTCCGCGTTAGCGGATCGACCTCGCATACGCTCTGTTCCACTCCTGCGGACGCCTACCGCGCCGCCCGCGCCGCCGCCGCGGCAGACGACTTAATCTGCATCGCCGGCTCGGTCTTTCTTGCCGGAGAGTTGCGACCGCTCCTCCGCGAAACGACCGAGACCTCGCAAAGCTAACCTCCTCCCCGTACTGAGCTTCGGGACGAATCGTTGGCAAAAGCGACAAGGTGGACTTTTCACGAAAAGAGGAATTTGCTAAAAAGAGATTGTGGCGGATTGCCGTCCTTCTTCCTGTGGGACGCGCTCACCGTTGCGACGTGTGCAACAATACTTAACAGCGAGATAATCTTTACTTCGGGAGAGTGTATGCCCCTTCGGATGCGCGTTCACGAACGAGAACAGATCGGCCAGGCACTGAAACGGTTCAAGAAACTGCTCGAACGCAGCGGTATTCAGAAAGAGTTGCGCAAACGGAAATACTACGAAAAGCCGTGCGAAGCACGGCGTCGCGCCGAGTTGCGCAAACAGAGCGCCATCCGTAAGGCCAAGAACACACCGCGTAAACCCTGACATGGGACTCGTGCCTCTTCCGCGGAAATCGGTTGAGCTATTCACGAGTTCCCGATGAATCGCATTTAATAGAAGGAGCGTTCTATCAGTACGATCATTTCTCCTACCGTCCGCCCCTCCGCGCGCTCGCGCAAGCCGTCCAAGTCGATTTCTATGAAGTTGCCCAACTGGCTGAAGAGTGTGCCGTTCATCGGTCTGCACTTGGCTTGTCTGGCGGTCTTGTTCACGGGCGTCGATGCGACCGCGCTCATTCTCTGCGCCGTTTTTTACGTCGTCCGCATGTTCGGGATCACGGCCGGCTACCATCGCTACTTCGCGCATCGCTCCTACAAAACCAGCCGGGTGATGCAGTTCCTCATTGCCTGTTTGGGATGCAGCGCCTTGCAAAAGGGTCCGCTGTGGTGGGCCTCGCACCATCGCCAACACCACCGCTTTTCCGATACGCCCGACGATCCGCATTCGCCTATCGTCACCAGTTTCTGGTGGGCGCACGTGGGCTGGATTCTCTCCGAAGAACATATCGAGACGCCGTGGGATTCGATCCGCGATTGGGCGCTCTTTCCAGAATTGCGTCTGTTGGATCGCCTCCATTGGGTTCCCGGTCTGCTTCTGGCTGGATTGTGCTTCGGTATCGGCTATCTTACCGGCGGCATCGCCGGAGCGTGGAGTTCGCTGGTGTGTGGTTTCGTCATCAGCACCGTGCTGGTCTACCATGCGACGTTTTTCATCAACTCGCTGAGTCACTTGATCGGCAAGCGCCGCTACGCCACCGACGACGACAGCCGCAACAACTTCGTCTTGGCTTTGATTACCCTCGGTGAGGGTTGGCACAACAATCACCACCACTACCAGAGTTCCGCGAATCAAGGCTTCTTCTGGTGGGAAATCGACATTAGCTACTACGGCATCCGCTTCCTGAAGATGCTCGGCTTGGTCTGGGACATCCGCAAACCAGGCTCCAAAGCGCTGACGTATCGTAACGTCGAGATCATGCCGCCGCACAGCTGACGCTTACTCCGTGCTTCAAGGAACGCCCCGTGACGGATACCTTGGCCAAGACCTTGCAGAAAGCCTGCCGTCATTTGCGCCGATGCGATTCTCGATTGGCTCAATTGATGAAGCACGTCGGCCCTTGCACGCTGGTTCCAGGGTCGGACCCCTTTCCGTCGTTGGCACGGGCCATCGTGGCACAGATGATCTCGACGAAAGTAGCCAAAGTTATCTCGGAGCGCTTGGAGACAGCATTGTCGCCGCGCGGTTTGACCCCCGCCGCCGTGAAGAAGGCGAGCGAGGAAAAGCTGCGCGGCGTCGGCTTGTCACGCAACAAGGTGCTGGCTCTGAAGGATTTGGCCGAACGATCCATCAACGGCCAATTACCTTTGGATCGATTGGCCGAGTTCGACGACGAAGACGCGATTGCCTCTCTGACGGCGGTTCGCGGCATCGGTCGTTGGACCGCCGAAATGTTTCTCATCTTCTCTTTGGGCCGTCTCGATGTACTTCCGGTGGATGACTTCGGCTTGCGCGCCGGTGTGCGCGATCTGTATCAATTGTCGGAGTTGCCGGGCCGAGCCGCCCTGCGCTCCCAAGGAGAAACCTGGCGTCCCTATCGCAGCATTGCCACCTGGTATTTCTGGCGCGGTCGCGGCTGGGTTCCTCAGTCCGAGGAGTAGCGTTGCGGCACTCTCGTTCCAACACGTCGCGTTCTCTCGAAAAGAGATCGAATCGCGGTTCCATCCCTAGCGAGAAAACTACCTCTGTTGTCTCTCGTGATTCCGCGACTTATGCCGTCCGCGTAGACTGCGGCATCGGCGAGATTAAGGCGAAGCGACAACCGCCGCTTGTCCTCTCCCCTTGTCGCGCGTTAAATGGTAGGAAGGAAGAGAGCGATACCGGCCCTCGCGGCTGGAGGCTTTACGGAACAAGAAATCATGAGTCAGGGTACGGTTGCCAGTCGTCTCAATTTAGACGCCATCGAGGCGGCCTATCAAAGTTGGCGAAGCAATCCCGATTCGGTCGATCCGAGTTGGCAGTTCTTCTTCGAAGGCTTTGAGCTAGGAGCCGCGCAGCCGACTACGCCGCGAAGCCGACCCGGCGACGGCGCTTCGCAAACGTCCATCGTTCGCCTGATCTACGCCTACCGCGATCTCGGCCATTTCCTCGCTCACCTCGATCCCCTCAGCGAGCCGCGCGCCAGCCATCCCTTGTTGGAATTGTCCGAGTTTGGGTTCACCGAGGCCGATCTCGAACGCAACTTTAGCACGGCTCCTTTTCTCGGCCTACAGAGCGGCTCCCTGCGGCAGTTGATCGACGCGCTCAAGGACACCTACTGCCGCAGCATCGGCGTCGAGTACATGCACATCCAGGACACGCGCATTCGCCGCTGGCTTCAGGAACGCATGGAGCCGTGCCGCAATCGACCGCGCTTCGATCGGGTGAAAAAGGTACGCATTCTGAACAGCCTGCACTACGCCGAACTATTCGAGCGCTTCCTGCACACCCGCTACACCGGACAGAAACGCTTCTCGTTGGAAGGAGCGGAGACGCTCATCCCGATCTTGGAAACGATCGTCGAACAAGCACCGAGTTTCCACGTCCGCGAGATCGTGCTGGGCATGGCGCATCGCGGTCGGCTCAACGTCTTGGCCAACATTCTCCGCAAGCCCTACGAAGAGATCTTCGCGCAGTTCGAGGACAAGTATTTGCCGGATTCCACCGATGGCGACGGCGACGTGAAATATCATCTGGGTTTCTCCAGCGATCGCGTCAATTCGGACGGCAAGAAAGTGCATCTGTCGCTGGCCCCCAATCCCAGCCATCTCGAAGCCGTCGATCCTGTGGTCGAAGGACGAACGCGCGCCAAGCAAACTCTGTTCGGCGACCGCGAGCGCTTGTGGGGCATTCCGGTTCTGGTTCACGGCGACGCCGCCTTCGCCGGTCAGGGTCTAGTCGCCGAGACTCTGAATCTATCGCAGTTGGCGGGCTACACGACCGGCGGCACGATTCACGTCATCGTAAACAATCAGATCGGCTTCACCACCGCTCCCAGCGACGCGCGTTCGACGACCTACTGCACCGACATCGCCAAGATGATCCAAGCGCCGATCTTCCACGTCAACGGTGAAGATCCGGAAGCCTCGGTCTTCGTGGCCGAATTGGCCTTCGAGTTCCGCCAAGCGTTTCGCCGCGATGTGGTGATCGATATGTTCTGCTATCGCCGCCACGGCCACAACGAAGGCGACGATCCGTCGTTCACGCAACCGATCATGTACGGCAAGATCCGCAATCGCCCCTCGCTGTCGTCGATCTACACCGAACAGCTCATTATGATGGGCGATTTGACGGTCGAGGAGACGGAGGCCGTTACCGAGAAATTCGAGAATAAACTGCAATCGTCGCTGGAAGGAGTGCGAACCGGCCCGTCGCACTATCCGACCATGCACGGCTTCGACGGTCAATGGAAAGGCATGACCGCGCGCTATTCCCACGCGCCGGTGGAAACCGGAGTCGCCGAGGAGACGCTGGGCAAGATCGTCGAACGACTGACGCTCGTGCCAGACAACTTTGAAATGCACCCGACGGTAGCGCGCATCTTCAAGACCTATTTACAGGACATGAAGGATCGCAAACCGATTCTTTGGCCGTTGGCCGAGCTGTTGGCGTTCGGGACGTTGTTGCTCGAAGGCACGCCGGTGCGGCTGAGCGGCCAAGACAGCCGTCGCGGCACCTTCAGCCAACGCCATTCGGTCGTCTACGACGCTCGCACCGGCGAACCGCATTCTCCCCTCGACGATCTCGCTCCCCAACAGGGGCGCTTCGATGTCTACGACAGTCTGTTGTCCGAAGCCGCGGTGTTGGGGTTCGAGTTCGGCTACGGCATGGACGCGCCGCACACCTTGGTGCTATGGGAAGCGCAGTTCGGCGACTTCGCCAACGGCGCGCAGGTCATCATCGATCAGTTCGTTGCCTCCAGCGAATCGAAATGGCAGCGCGACAGCGGCGTGGTGCTGTTACTGCCGCACGGCTACGAGGGGCAAGGTCCAGAGCATTCGAGCGCGCGGCTCGAACGCTATCTGCAATTGTGCGCCGAAGACAACATGCAAGTGTGCTACCCCTCGACGCCGGCGCAGTATTTCCACCTTTTGCGACGGCAAATGAAGCGTAACTTCCGCAAGCCGCTCATCGTGATGACCCCCAAGAGCCTGCTTCGACTCAGGGCGGCGAATTCTCCTCTCGACGAATTCGTGAAAGGTCGTTTCCACGAAGTGCTGGACGATGCCGGAGTGGAGGCGGCGCGCGTTCGTCGCGTCTTGCTTTGCAGCGGTAAAGTGTATTACGATCTGTTGGAGCGCCGCGCCGAGAGCAAAGCCAACGATGTGGCCATCGTCCGCGTCGAGCAACTCTATCCCTTCGCCGAAGATTCGATGCAACGCATCCTGGCACGCTATCGCAAGGCCAAGGAATGGGTGTGGGTGCAGGAAGAATCGCAGAACATGGGCGGTTGGTCGTTCGTCGAGCCGCGCCTCCGCGCTCTGGGCTATAACGTCGAGTACGTTGGTCGCGACGCCAGCGCCAGTCCGGCCACGGGATCTCTGGGCGTGCATCGGCGCGAACAGAAGGAATTGGTTGAGGCAGCCATTGGCGGTCCCGCGCCGCATCTCGTCCGCGCCGGCAGCGCCGCGTCGCTCCATGCGACGACCGCGACCAACGGCGCGGCATCCGAACGAATCCCCGCTCCCGCTGGGAAATGACGGCGTTGGACGATCGGCTATCTTTTGAACCGATCGCCCACGCCGGTAGCTGAAAGAGGATCTCATGTCCGTGGAAATCAAAGTACCGCCCGTCGGCGAATCGGTGACGGAGGGGACAATCGGTCGTTGGCTGAAGGCGAACGGCGCGGCGGTCAAAGCCAACGAGCCGGTGTGCGAACTAGAGACCGACAAGGCCATGACGGAGGTGATGGCTCCCGTTTCGGGGCGGCTGGCCATCGCCGCGGTCGAGGGACAGAAAGTCGCCATCGGCTCGGTGATCGGACGCGTTGAAGAAGGAGCGGCACAATCCGCTCCCGCCTCTCCCTCGAAGCCGGCACAGCCCGCCAAGCGCAACGGCGAAGCGCAATCGGTCGTCGCCGAGCCGATCTTGTCGCCGGCGGCACGCCATCTCGCCGCCAACGAAGGCATCGATCCCCATCAACTGACGGGCAGCGGACGCGGGGGGCGCATCCTCAAGGAAGACATCTTGGCCCACGTTCCCTCGCGCGTCGCAAGCACCGTGGGGCAGACAGTTCCGCCCGAGCCGTCGCCGATTCAAGCCGGAAAGTCCGAGCTTCCCGCTCCGATTCAGGCCGAAAAGCCCGATGTCCCAGCCAAGAACGGAAGAGAACGGCGCGAGCGCATGACGCCGATTCGCGTGCGCATCGCCGAACGCCTGCTTGCCGCCCAGCAGAACGCCGCCATTCTGACGACGTTCAACGAGGCGGACATGAGCGCCATCATGGCTTTGCGAACGAAGTACAAGGAGAGCTTCCAGAAGAAGCACGGCGTTGGCTTGGGCTTTATGAGCTTCTTCGTCAAGGCGGCGGTCGAGGCGTTGCGGGCCTACCCCGCCGTCAACGCCTCCATCGACGGCGGCGACATGGTTTTTCACAACTACTACGACATCGGAGTCGCCGTCAGCACCGAGAAGGGGCTTATGGTTCCGGTGCTGCGCAACGCCGACGACTTGAGTTTTGCCGGCATCGAGAAGGGCATCGCCGCCCTGGCTCAGAAGGCGCGCGACAACAAGATCGGCGTGAGCGATCTGCAAGGCGGCACGTTCACCATCACGAATGGGGGTATATTTGGATCGCTTTTGTCCACTCCGATTCTCAATCCTCCACAGAGCGCGATCCTTGGAATGCACGCCATCCAAAAGCGTCCCGTCGCCGTCAACGATGAAGTCGTCGTTCGTCCGATGATGTATCTGGCGCTGTCTTACGATCATCGCCTGATCGATGGGCGCGAAGCGGTGAGTTTTCTCGTGCGCATGAAGGATTGTCTGGAAAGCCCCGAACGGTTGCTGTTGGAGATCTGATCCGTTCGATCGGGGCGGGAAATGTTTGGGCTTCCCGCCCTTCGATACGATGGAAGCCGCGATGGTGCGACGCCCCTCAAGGCGCGGAGCTGCCGTCGATGGTGACGACCACGGGCGCTTCTTGCAGGTCGGTCTTAATTTTGATTTCTCGTTTGAACTCTCCCGCGCGGGACAAGACGCATTGGAACGACAATACCTGAACCGGCGAGGGGGTCTCCGAGGGCTTGGGGTCGAGTTTTATTTCTTCGTTGAGGCCCTCGACGCCGAGAACCCGGAACGGCTTGGTTCCGCGAATGACGACCCGACGCGCCGTGGCCGCGCCGATCTTGACGGCTCCCAAACTCAGCGTCGACGGCGATACGGTCAAGTTCGACTGGATGGTCCCCTCGACCAGCACGGGTAGCAGCGGACTGGTGGGATCGTTCGTTTTCAGCAATAAATCGCCGCGCAGCGCGCCGACTGGAGCATCCGCCTTCAGTGTCACCCGGATGCGATAGCCGACTTGCCCTGGACGGCGATAGAGTTCGCTCAGGGATAAATCGACGGGCAGTTCCTTCGCCGACACCTCGGTCACTTGCCAATCGAGTACGCCGGCATATTCCACGTCCACAACTTGACTGGACGATTGGCCGCGAGTCACAGTTCCGAAGCTGACTTGACCGGGATTGAAAACGATGTCGGCGCGGCTATTAGCGCTGACGCGCAGTTGCGCGGTGGAGATGAAATCGGGTCCGACGGACACGCTGATGCCGACCGTTTTCGGCCCAACGAAACGGCGGGCATCCATGGTCACATCAATGGAGGTCGATTCGCGCGGCTCCAGAACGCGCTTGACGGGAGTGGCGGCCACACAGCCGCAGCCGCTCTTCACGGCGGTAATCTCCATGCGCACCGCGTAGATGTTGGTGATGATGAAACGATGGGACAGCTGCGCCCCGCGCGGCACGCTGCCGAAGTCGTGATTGAGTCCGTCCTTAAACATCTTCTCGGCCCACGGTCCCTGTGCGGCCGCCGGAGCCGCCGCAAAAGCAACCAAAAATAATAGAATGAAAGTGTGCTTCATGTTTAACTACTCCTTCCGAGCAATGCACGACGGACATGCGAGAGGGCCACGAGCGAAGCCAGCTGATTTTACCCAGATGCCTTGCCACGGTGAAGACGGATTCTGAATGCCCACGTCGTTCGTGGGACGAATGAAACCAGGTAAACTCGGTAATCGGGAGAAATCAAAATGATAGTGGAGACAGCAACCTTGGCGAAGACGGCGCTCATTGAGACTTTGGAGAAGCTGCGCGATGAGGTGCGTAGCCTAGCGGAGCCGCTGAGCGAGACGGCATTCTGGACGAAGCCCATCGATCCGGGCAATTCGTTCGGACACTTGGTTTTACATCTGACCGGCAACCTCAATCACTTCGTCGGCGCTCAACTCGGCGGCAGCGGGTACATCCGCCAGCGCGAGCGCGAGTTTACCGAGGACAATCCACCGAGCAAGCGAGAAGCCCTGCACAAGCTCGATGAAGCCGTGGCGACTTTTCGCCTCGTCGTGTCCGGGCTGAGCGATGAGCAGTTGGCCGCTCCCCATCCCGAATCGCGCTTCGGCTGCACGCTCAAAGCGCTTACTTTCCTGCTTACCCATTTCGCTCTTCATCGCGGGCAGATGTCGTATCTCGTCCGCCTGCTCCCCATGAAGTAGGATAACTCTGCCGAACGAGGGATTTCGCCGGAAGATGGAACGATTGGGCAAATCGCGCCGTCTTCCAACGAAATCCCCCAACGGAACCCTACGGTACGATCGTCGCTCCAACCTGGAAGTCGAGTTTATTGTCGCCTTCCAAGTCGGTGAGTATACGCAGCTTGCGCGTCACCTCGCCGGGTTCGCCCGCTTTGAACTTTACCGTCAGCACATGGACCGGCTTGGCGTCGGGGCTGTCGATCTTCACCGCGAGATTGGCATCCGTCCCTTGGACTTCGGCAATCTTAAACGGTTTGACTCCGCGAACGATGATGCGTCGTTCGCTTTCCGTCCGCGTTTTCAGCGAGCCGAGCGTCACATTCTCTGGGTGAATGCTGATCGCCGACTCGATCTCGACCGTCAAAGGCACGCGGATGGGTGCCATGGCGGCATCGTTGGTCTTCAGCCAGATGTCGGTATACCACTTGCCGACGGGGGCATCGGCCCGCAAGCGAGCAGAGAGTTGGAAGCCGACTTCGGTATCCGACCGTCGCACTTCTTGCACGACCGGCTGAATGTAATTGCTCTCGCTTTTGATTTCGGCAATCTGGAGGGAGCCGTTTCCGTAAAACGAGAGCAACACGGATGCGGAGGGCGTTCCGCCGCGCTTGATCTGCCCGAAGGCCAAGGTATCGGGCGTGACGGAGAAATCGTTGCGACCGTTGGCTTGCACGAGGAGCCGCACCTCCTCGAAGCTGGGTTGATTGAACTGGACGAATACGGTCACCGTTTTGTAGCCGGTGAATCGGGTGGTGTCCATGCGCGCGACGATGTGCGTCGATTCTCCGGGTTCGAGATGGCCCTTGAGAGCGACGGCGCTGACACAACCGCAAGAAACGCGAACGCTAGAAATGTTGACGGGCCCCCGAGTGTTGTTGGTCACTCGGAAGGGATGCGACAGCGTGGGTCCGCGAGGCACGGCCCCAAAGTCTTTGGAGAACTCTTCAAAGAGCGCGTCGGCCCAGGTGGCCGACAGAGCGGGACTGGCTGCCCACAGACCCACCACGACAACCAAACCATACCGCAACATAGTTACCCTATCTTGCTTCTCGGCCCCGAAAGAACGCCTGGAGCTACGCGCCGCGAAAGAGGCGAACTCGGAAAGCCGCTCAATCCTTCCCCCCGCGCGCTCCAATGTCAACGAGGGAGGCACGGATTTGCCGCCGCCGATTCCCCATTGAGACTATCTATCGGAGTTGTAGCTTCGATCCCTATAGATTCCCTGTTTTCCAACGTCTCCAACGTGAGGTTTTGTTATTCGACGGCGCGATTTTTTGTGAAGAGAAGCGACATTCTCTCGATGCGCCGGATCGAACGGTTTGCTTTTTGGGCGAGAGTGGTAAATTAAGGAAATTGAATGCGTGGAGGATGCCATGAACGATGCGACGACGACCGAATTGTTGGAACTGAATCAGCGCTTATTAGACTCAATTACTCTTGGCGACTGGGCGACGTATCAGGAATTGTGCGATCCGTCGCTAACGGCTCTGGAACCAGAATCGCTGGGCCATCTGGTTGAAGGGATGGACTTTCACCGCTACTACTTCGATCTCGGCGGCATCCGCGGTCGGCATCAAACGACCATGTGCAGTCCGCGCGTGCGTCTCCTGGGCGATGTGGCGGTCCTGTCCTATATGCGGCTGGTGCAGCGCATAGGACCGGACGGCAACGCCCTGACGGTCGGCAACGCCGAGACGCGCGTCTGGCAGCGCCGCGACGGCCGCTGGCGGCACGTCCACTTCCATCGCTCGATGCTGATACCGATGTCGAATTGAGCGGACGCACGGCCTACACGGAACGGAGATGCGCGGCAGGCTGCCCTTCATCCTCTCGTTCCACCCCGGGCACCTGTAGCACGAAATCGGCCCCGAAAGCCAACGACGGCGTTTGATACCCCGGTGGAGCATCGCCGGAAAGGACGCGCGCCAACACCGCCAGCGCCGTCAGCATGGTAAACGTGTAGCCTTCCGGTCCACGCAGACGAGAGACCATCCGCCGACCTTGTCCATCGTCCACTTCTCCCCACAACAGCGTACACCCCTTGGCGCGTTCCTCGACGGACGGCCCCGGAGGACGCGCTTGAATGCGGCGTTTCAGAAACTTTTGCACCGGCGGCGATCGCAAAGCCCAGCCGAGATGACGGCTCAGTCGCATGAAACGCAGTTCGCTCCGCGAGACGGCCGTGTAGACCTCCACGTCGCCGATGCCGGTGCTGCGGAAGGCGGTGGATACGTCTCCCCACGGAATGGTGACTGCGAGTCGCGCGCCGCGGCCGAAGTCGATCTCGCGCGTCCGCCACGCCGCCGGCACCTTCGTCAACGCGCCGCCCCGCCGCACGCAGCCACCGCAGTGGAGATTCTCGACAATGGTTGTGGCCGTACCGCGCGAATAGCTTCCGACGCCGTGAAAGCCCAAGGCCAAATGCTTGGCCCCTGGAAGACGTCGGTTCAAATGAGCGGCGAGACAGTCCGAGGGAACCACGTCGAAACCGACGCCGGGCAACAACAAAATCCCTGCCGCCATCGCCTCGGTATCGCGCGCCGCGATGCTCTCGAAGACGCCGATTTCGCCGGTGATGTCGAGATAGTGAACGCGCGCCTCCAGACAGGCATCAACCATCGGTCGCGCCGTGTGGGCAAACGGGCCGGCACAGTGAAGGACCGCTTTGACCCGCTCCAAACCGGCGCGAGTCGCGGCGGCATCGTCCAACGAAAAGATGCGCTGTTCCAGTCCGAGTTCGTGGGCCAGACAACCCACAGCCTCGGCGTTGCGGCCCGCCAGAATCGGACGCAAACCGCGAACCACGGCCTCCCGGGCGATGAGTTGCCCCGTGTATCCGTTCGCACCGTAGAGTAAAAATGCGGACATGGCAGCCTCCCTCGCCTATGTTACCAATTTTTCGACGAACCTCGACCGAGCGATACCTGAATCAAAAGCAAAAAAATTAACCGCCTCGCTCCGTTGCGGTCGATACCACGGTTAGACTTTGCGCCATCCGAATGGCGCGAGTCAGCAATTGAGCAATGCGATGGGGCGTCTTGTGGCAACGCAAAGAAAAACGGAGCAACCGATCGTTCGATTTGCGATGCGGCGAGGGTTTCTCTTCGCGTTGCTCGCGCTGTCCGGTTGCTACTTCCCCGTCCGCGAGAAGATCGATCGAGACGTTTGCCAACTCGCCAAACAACCGTTCGATGCCGCTCAACCGCAAGAACCCGTTCGACCGCCGAAGATGCCTCCCGCCAAGGAGGACGGCATTCAGCGAACGTCGTACAATTCGACCGAAGAACGCGCTGGAGCAAGGGGGCCAGAAAATTTGGAGTTTCCGTTCGATCCGTCGGCCTATCTGAACGCGGAGGAAATCGATCACATCATCCTCGCCGATGGATTGGCCCAACACAAAAAGGACGATCGGATATTCGATCCCTTCAAGGATCTGCGAACCGGCACGCCCAAGGCCTTGCAGGTGCCTCCCGATTTGTTGCCGGGTGGACCGCCGAAGCCTCTCGATCTCGGCCCGATTGGGTCGGCTCTCCGGCGCGAGCGCTTGCGGAAAGAGTTTTCGCCGCTCCGTCCTCCGGGGCCAGACTACGAAGGGGACGACGGGCCTTTCGGCCATCCGTTGACTTTGGCCGAATTGCAGCATCTCGGTCTGAGCAATAGCCCGCTCATTAAGCAGGCGGTGGCGCGCGTCGAGAATCTACGCAACATCGCCGTGCAGGCGGGTCTGCCTCCCAACCCCATTCTCGGCTTTGAGGACGACACCTTCGGCACCACGGGCGGCGGAGGTTACGTCGGTGGCTTCATGGAGCAATTGTTCGTCACCGGCGGCAAGTTGCGCCTGCGCCGCGCCATTGCGGCCATGGACATGCGCAACGGCGAAATCGCCCTGCGCCGCGCTCAAATGGATTTAGCCACTCAGATTCGCACCAATTATTTTCAACTATTGGTGGCGCGAGAGAAAATGCGCGTCAATCGACTGTTAGTGGCCTTCACCAATTCGTTGTACGAAGTGCAGGCGCGCGAGATGCGCAGCAAGGCCGAGTTAAACATCGCGGCCCACGAACCGATCTATTTGCGATTCTTGGCCTATACGGCTCTGACAAATCTGAATGAGGCGCGCAACAACTATTTAATGGTCTGGAAACAGCTGACCTCCGCGATGGGCATACCGGGCTTGCCTCTCACCGAGGTTGCCGGCAGCGCCGACATGCCCATACCCAACTTCGACTTGAATCGCGTGTGGACGCACATCGGTTTGAATCATACCGAGGTGGCCACGGCCGAAAACTCGTTGCACCAAGGACGCCTCGCCGTCTTTTTGTCTCAGGCCCAACTCATTCCCGATGTCGATGCACGCTTCTTAATGCAGAAGGATTATACCGGCCCGCCCAACGCCATCGCGCCGAGCTTCATGGTGTCCATGCCGATCCCTACGTGGAATCGCAATCAGGGTGGCATCGCGGCGGCGCAGGCCGAACTCGTGCGCCTGAGCGCAGAACCTCATCGCGTACGCTACTCTTTGTATTCTCGGCTCGTCGAAGCCTACTATCGCTATCAGACATTCCGTCAAAATCTCACGCTGTATCGCACGCAAATGTTGCCCGACATGGTGGTTGTTTTCGATGCCGTTTACAATCGCTATCAAGCGCTGGGCGGCATTCAACCCGCGACACCCAATCCCGGCGGCTCGCCGTCCGCGCCGCCCGGCGGAGGCGTCGGTCCCGTGCCGGTATTTCAACCGCCGCAGCCGACGATCAACGACGTGGTCGTCGCCCAACAAAACCTGGCGGGGGCGATCTACAATTACGTCGCCAATTTAACCGGGATGTGGCAGGCCGTCGTGGATATAACCGATCTGGTTCAGACGCACGATATGTTCCTCCTCGATCATCAACCCATCCCGACCACCGAGATGCCGCCTTTGGAACTGCAATTGCTGAAACCGCTCGCGCCGATAAGCCCCTGCTCGCCTCTACAAGATCCGAAACTGCGCGGCGGCGATACCGTGTGGCCGAAAGCCGTTCCCACGCGCGACAATCATCCCATGCCCGCCGCGGACGAAGCGAGTCCGAAGCCGTCTGCTCCAAAACCTCCTTCCTCGACGGCCCTCGATCCGCGCCTGTCCGAACCGCCACCGAAGCTCACCACTCGCGCGAATCCCTAACCGGCGTGCTTGTCCGCAGCGGTCAGCGAGTCACCCCCGCGCTCATCGACGCTATCGTTTCCGACCTACTTCAGCCATCGATCCAGCCACTCGTAAGCGATCTTGCGCGACTCCGCTGGGAAATCGTGTTTGCAATCGGGATAATGAGCCTTCAGTTTCTCTTTTGCATGCAGCAAATCGTAGACGGGGCGCGCCGCCGCGATGCAGTCGCGCACGCCGGACACCTCGAAGTTATCGTCGTGCAACGGAGCCACGGCCAAAAACGCGCGCGGTGCCAGAGCCGAGACGAGTTCGGGAAAATCGAACGGCATTTTGTCCGGCTTCATCCCATACTTGCTGGCAATCAGCGGCATGTAGCGCGCGCTGGTCCAACCCTTTAACTTGCCCCCATAGTATTTTGAAAAACTCGTAAAGCCGCAATTCGATACGCACGCCTTGATGCGAGAATCGAAAAGCGCGGTGAACATGGTATTGTGCCCGCCCAACGAATGACCGATGCAACCGAGTCGCTCCGCATCGACTTCCGGCAGCGACGCCAACAAATCGAGGGCGCGCCGATTGTTCCAAATCGCTTTCATGCTGCCCGACTTATACTTGCTCTTGGCGAAATCGTAACGGTATTCGCCGAAGCTGGGATAGTCCGGACACAGGCAGACGAAGCCGCGTTCGACGAGATGCACGCCAATCCGCTTGTTCTCTTGAGTACCCAAACCCGCTGGCTCACCCTTGCCGATGGCGATAGTCTGGTGCAGGACAAGAACACCCGGCAATTTGCCTTCGCGCCTCTTGGGAATCAGCAGATACGCGGGTACGCGATCGTCTTTTTCGACGGCGAAG
This sequence comes from Planctomycetota bacterium, assembly GCA_021781415.1. Lineage (GTDB taxonomy): Bacteria > Planctomycetota > Planctomycetia > Gemmatales > Gemmataceae > JAJPHU01. The sequence goes on along the minus strand of JAJXWW010000080.1, from coordinate 29,903 downwards.
GTCAGCTTTTTCCGAATGTAATGCGGCAGTTCGACGACTTCGGAAACCTTCACGTCGAGGGGTACTTTATCCCTTTCGTCGGGTAGCGGCCCCATGACGAGCTGCACGTTGGCGAGGATGCGCTCCCTTCGGACGACCCATTCCTTGGCGTCTAGCGCTTTCGGTTCCGAGCGCGCCGCCGTCGCCGCGAGAAGGCCGAAGATGAGAGAGGGTAGAAGAGCGAAGAGGGAAGGTGGCGGCGGGAGAATCGAGCGACAGCAAGACATGAAAACACCTCTATTACATATCTTTTAGATGTTTATTTACCTCGACGATACCACGAAACTTAGGGTTGATCCTAGCACGAGGAGGCGATTCTTGCTATGGTAGGCAAACACTCGAAGAAGGAGAACGCACCGTGTTGGTCGTAATGCACAGTCACGCCACGCCGCCCCAAATCGAGCAGGTTCTCGCCGCCATTCGACGCATGAATCTGACGCCGCATCCGCTGCCCGGCGCGCAGCGCACCGCCATCGGCATCACGGGAAACATCAGCGTCGTCGATCCGCGTTCGTTGGAAGTGCTGCCCGGCGTCCTGGAATTGATCCGCGTCACCAAGCCGTACAAACTGGCCAGCCGCGAGATGCACGAGGCCGACACCTACGTCCGGCTGCCACAAACGACGATCGGCCCCGGCACTTTCACGCTCATCGCCGGACCCTGCTCGGTCGAGAACGAGGACATGATTCTGCGCACCGCCGAGTTTCTGCGTTCGCAGGGCGTGCATTTGTTGCGCGCCGGAGCGTTCAAACCTCGCAGCAGTCCCTACGCTTTCCAGGGTCTCGGCCAAGAAGGTCTCGACATCTTGGGGCGCGTCCGACAGCGAACCGGCATCGGCATCGTGACCGAGTTGATGGACTCGGAAACCGCCGACGCCGTGGAACAGGTAGCGGACATCATTCAAATCGGCACGCGCAACATGCAGAATTTCAGCCTGCTGCGGCGCGTGGGGCGATCGAAAAAACCCGTCCTTCTGAAGCGCGGCATGGCGGCGACGCTGGAGGAATGGTTGATGGCCGCCGAGTACGTCATGGCGGGAGGAAATTACAATGTCGTCCTGTGCGAGCGCGGCGTGCGGACCTTCTCCGATCACAGTCGCAACACCCTCGACCTCTCGGTGATTCCTCCCGTCAAGCACTTGTCGCACCTGCCGATCCTGGTCGATCCCAGCCACGGAACGGGCAAGCGCGATTATGTCCCGGCGATGGCGTTGGCGGCGTTGGCGGCTGGGGCCGATGGTCTGCTCATCGAAATCCATCCGGAACCGGAACGTGCTTTGTCCGACGGCGCGCAATCGCTCAACTTCGAGTCGTTCATCTGCCTCATGGAAGCACTGCGCCGACTGGCCGAACCGTTGGGAAAGACGATTCCTTGAACCCTCTCACCCGCACATCGGACGAACGCGAACGGTACGGGAGTCGCGCAAAGAATCGGTTGACCGCGACGCGCGGCGGAGCGCGTTCGGTTGTGCGCCAGCATTTTGTGCGGTGTCTAATACAAAAGAGGGATGCCACGCCGTCGAGTGAGACCCTGCCATGATTCAGACCGTCCGTTCGCTTCTGGAATTGATCCGCTTCAGCCACACGCTGTTCGCGCTACCGTTCGCTCTGACGAGCGCGCTGCTGGCGTGGACTCGATCCGAGTTTCACGTTCTGCAACTCGTCGGCATCCTGTTGGGCATGGTGTTCGCCCGCAGTGCGGCCATGACCTTCAATCGCCTGGCGGATCGGCGCTTCGACGCCCTCAATCCGCGCACGGCATCGCGCCATCTACCGGCGGGGCGATTGTCCGTCGCCGCGGCGTGGACGTTCGCGCTTTTCTGCTCCGCCGCGTTCGTCGCCTCGACGGCGATTTTTCTCGTCTTTGACAATGGCTATCCGTTGTGTCTTTCACTCCCCGTGCTGCTGTTTCTGTGCGGGTATTCGTATGCCAAGCGGTTTACGTCGCTGTCGCACGTCTGGCTGGGGGCGGCCTTGGGGTTGTCGCCGTTGGCGGCGTGGATTGCCATTCTTCCTCCACGTGCGTTGATGGACCTATTCGCGCCGTTGGTGTTGGGGGGAGCGGTTCTGACCTGGGTGACGGGGTTCGATATTTTCTACGCCTGCCAAGACGTGGAGTTCGACCGCAAGGCGCGGTTGCACAGCATCCCAGCAACTTTCGGAGTGCGCGCTGGATTGCGCATTGCCTTGCTGTGTCACCTACTGATGTTGATTTTGCTCGTCGTCCTGTATTGGGCGGCCGCGCCGAGTTTGGGCGGGATCTATCTCGCCGGTGTCGCGGCGGTAGCATTGCTGCTGGGGTACGAACATTGGCTAGTGCGTCCGGACGATCTCAGCCGCGTCAATCGCGCATTCTTTCAGGTCAACGGCATCATTGGCGTCGGCCTTTTCCTCGTCGTGGTGGTGCAGCTCGCCTGCGGCGTCTAAGAGACGATGCGCAAAGCCCCTCTAGCCCCTGCAGTTAGGGGAGAGGGGCTTCTCGGATCGCTTCTTATGCCGGGGGTTGTTGTTCCGGCGCGGGCGTTGGAGTAGATGCAGGCGCTTCCGGAGCCGCGCTCGCTTCCGGTGCCGGAGCGGGCGGAGGAGACGAAGGCGTCTCGGCGGGTGGCGGCGGGGTGGCAACGCGCGGCGCGGGTGCGGGCGAGCGCGTCTTGACTGTCGATTCGCCTTCCTTGAGCAGTTCGATAAAGGCGGTTCGTCCGGCGTCGCCGAGGCGTCGCTCGCTACGCTTGATGACGCGCGTGTAGCCGCCAGGGCGACTGGCAAAGCGCGGGCCAATGTCGTTGAACAATTTCTTCAGGATGAAATCGTCGGTCGGATTGCCCTTGTCGTCGTAGAAGGGAGCTTTGGCCAGGGGGCCAAGTCGGCTCAGCACTTGACGGCGGGCGTGCAGCATTCCGGCCGGATTGGCGCTGGCCAACCCCTTCTTGACGATGGTGATGATCTTCTCGACGAAGGGCCGCAGTTCCTTGGCCTTCTCGGTCGTGGTGATGATGCGCTCGTGTTGAATCAGCGAGCGGGTCAAGTTGCGCTTCAAGGCCAAACGATGCGTGGCATTGCGCCCGAGCTTGCGCCCGGCTTTTAGGTGTCTCATGGCAGGGTGTCCCTATCTAGGAGTAATCGGCAGTCGGTGGTCCGTAGCCGACTACCGATTAACGGCTACTTCTTTCAGCGTCGCATGGAGGCGGGCAGCTTCATGCCCAGGTACATGCCGCGCTCTTCCAGTTTGATTTTCACTTCTTTCAACGTCGTTTCACCGAAGTTGCGCACTTCCAACAATTCCTCGTCGTTGCGGCTGACGAGATCGCGCACCGTGGTGATGCCTTCCGATTCGAGACAGTTGGTCGCCCGCACCGACAGTTCCAACTCGGCGAGGCTCATATTCAGTTTGCGTTCCAATTCGAGATCGACTTGATCGCCGCCGGCTCCGACCTCGCCGCGATCTTCCATGCTGATCTCCGGCCCCGGCTCGGAATACTGGATGAACGGGTTGAGGTGTTTGCGGAGAATCTTCGCCCCTTCGACGATGGCCATTTGCGGCGTAATGGTTCCGTTCGTCCAGATCTCGATGACCAGCTTATCGTAGTTGGTACGTTGGCCGACGCGGGTATCTTCGATCTCGTGCTTGACGCGGACGACGGGGGAGAAACTCGAATCGACGGGGATGACGCCGATTTCGCGTTCCTTCTCGACGTTCTCCTCGGCCATGTGATAGCCGCGACCGTTCTCAACGCGCATCTCGACCACGAACGGCACGTCGTCGGTCAAGGTGGCGATGATGTGGTCGGGGTTGATGATTTCCACGTCTTGATCGGTGATGATGTCGGCGGCCTTGACCACGCCGCGTTCGTGGCGTTCGATGCGCAGGGTGCGCGGCGAATCGCTGCCGTTCTTCACGACCAGGCTTTTGACGTTTAGGATGATGTCGGTGACATCCTCGACGACGCCGGGGATGGTGCTGATTTCGTGCTGCACGCCTTGGATCTTGACGCGGGTGACAGCGCTGCCCTCCAGGCTGGACAGCAAAATGCGGCGCAGGCTATTGCCGACGGTCACGCCGAAGCCGCGCTCGAACGGCTCGGCGGTGAACTTGCCGTAGGTATCGGTCAACGTCGATCGATCGCTGACCACGCGGTTGGGTAATTCCAGACCCCGCCATCGAATGCGCATGTGTTCATTTCTCCTAAGAGATTCCCAAGCCGCCACCGCGAGAGAGTGGCGAGAATCCCGCTCCCTCGCGGTCGCGGTTCGCAAAATCGCGCTATCGGGAGCAGACCTCAATAATCAACTGTTCTTGAATGTCTTGGATGCGCGGGTCGATGTCGCCGCGCGTCGGCAGTCGGCTCATGCGTCCTTCGGGCGGATCGTCGCCGAGACGTTCCAGAAAATCGGGAACGGGCGGCGGATTGTCTTGCAGGTGGAGCTTGACGAGTTGCAGGCTGCGCGGATGGCTTTTGACGGTCACGGTATCGCCGGATTTGAGCAACAAGCTGGGAATGTTGCACAGATGGCCGTTGAGATAAATGTGGCCGTGCGACACCAGCTGCCGCGCCGCCGCCCGATTGGGCGCGAAGCCCAGCCGATGCACGACGTTATCGAGACGACGCTCCATGAGCGTTAGTAGCGACTCGCCCGTATTGCCTTTGGAACGCGAGGCCAACGAGAAATAACGGCGGAACTGGCGCTCCATCAGACCGTAGAAGCGTTTGAGTTTCTGCTTCTCGCGGAGGCGGAGACCATATTCGCTGGCTTTGCTGCGACGCTGCCAGTGCATGCCGGGCGTCTGATTGCGCCGTTCAATGGCGCACTTGGGACTTTCGCAACGGCTGCCCTTCAGGAACAATTTCACGCCTTCGCGGCGGCAAAGGCGACAAACCGGATCGGTGGTGCGTGCCATAATTAGTTATGAGTTCCAAGTCCTGAGTTCAAAATACAAAGTTCTGAGTGCTGAGTTCTGAGTGCCGAGTTTTTACTCGGCACTCAGAACTCAGCACTCGCTACGTTATACGCGGCGTTTCTTGGGCGGGCGGCAACCGTTGTGCGGCAACGGGGTCACGTCTTCGATGGCCTTGATGTTCAGCCCCGAAGATTGCAGGGCGGTGATGGCCGACTCGCGGCCCGAACCCGGCCCTTTGACGCGCACTTCGACCTCCTTGAGGCCATACTTGGCGGCGCGTTCGGCGGCCACCTCCGCGGCGCGCTGCGCGGCGAACGGTGTACTCTTGCGGCTGCCCTTGAAACCAACCGTGCCCGCCGAGGCGAAGCACAGCGTATCGCCGTTGGTATCGGTGATGGTGACAATCGTGTTGTTGAACGTCGCCTTGATGTGGGCCACACCTCGGCTGACGTTGCGTCGTGTCTTGCGTTTCTTGCTCTTGGCCACGGATACAATTCCCCTTGGTTGCCTCGCTTGCCTTGCTTTCCTTGTTTTCCTTGCTTGCGCCGCGGGCCGTTATCCGCGCATTTCCTTGACGCCCTTCTTACCCGCCACTGTCTTGCGTGGACCTTTTCGCGTACGCGCATTGGTGCGCGTTCGCTGTCCGCGAACGGGCAGACTACGGCGATGCCGCAGCCCGCGATAGCATTGAATGTCTTTTAGCCGCGCGATGTTCTGTTGAATCGAACGGCGGAGTGGCCCCTCGACCGTGTAATCGCGGTCGAGAATCGTCGCCAAGCGCGCGATGTCTTCGTCGCTCAGTTCCTTGGCCGGACGCTGCGGGTCAATGCGCGCTTGCTCGCACAGACGCAGGGCCAGCGAGGGACCGACGCCGTAGATGTAGCGCAGTGAAATATGTGTCGGCTTGTCGTTGGGCAAATCGACGCCCAGGATACGCGGCATGATGCTTCTCCTCGATCAACCCTGGCGCTGTTTGTGACGGGGATTGCTGCAAATGACCAGCAGCTTGCCGTGCCGCCGCACCAACTTGCAGTTCTCACAGATGCGCTTCACACTCGAACGAACTTTCATCGAATAGCTCCCATCAGCAGATCTTATGCCGGAGTAGGAAAGCGTAAATATAGCAATCCACGTCTACCCCGGCAAGAGGGGAAAATGATTCTCACTCTTGTTGAACGCTTGGCAATCGCAACGAGACCGGGTACAGTATAAGAACCTGCCGCCGCGCTTTCCACAGTTCGGCGTCCTCCCACCACACGCTCTGGAGTCGCTGTCATGCCGATCGTTCTTGGACCTCGCCATCGTTACTGTGACGGCATTAGTCGACGTTCTTTTTTGCAAGTCGGCGGACTCGCGCTCGGCGGATTGACGCTGCCCAATTTGCTGCGCGCCGAAGCGCGCTCCGGGGCTAAGAAGTCGGATCGCTCCGTCATCATGGTTTATTTATCCGGCGGATTGGCGCATCAAGACACATTCGATCTCAAACCGAGCGCTCCCAAAGAAGTACGCGGCGAGTTCAAACCCATCGCTACCAACGTGCCCGGCATTCATGTCGGCGAGTTGCTGCCCAACTTGGCCCGCTGCATGGATAAACTCATTGTCCTCCGCTCGCTGGTCGGCCTGCGCGACGAACACAGCAGCTTCCAAAGCACAACCGGCTTCGTGATGAACGAGGTCAAGCGCGACGGCAAACCGCACTTCGGCTCGGTGATTGCCAAGGTGCAGGGACCGCGCGATCCTATCGTGCCACCCTTCGTCGATCTGTTCCCCATCATGCAGCACAAGCCGTACAACAGCCCCAATGCCGGCTTCCTGGGCCGTGCCGCCAGCCCCGCCAAACTCGATGGCTCCGACCTGGCCGCCATGAAGCTGCAAGCCCTGACTCTCGATCAACTCAGCGACCGGCGTCGCCTACTCGAAAAAGTCGATACCTGGAAGCGCGATGCCGACGGACGCGACCGCACCGGCATGGACGCGATGTACGAACGCGCTTTCGACGTGCTGACCTCGCACAAACTGGTCGATGCCCTGGACGTGACGCGCGAGCCGGAAGCCGTGCGCGAACGCTATGGACGAGGCTCCACCAAACACCTCGGCGACGGCGCGCCCATGTGGAACGATCAACTTCTGATGGCGCGCCGTCTCGTCGAAGCTGGCGCGCGCTGCGTGACGGTGGCCTACGGCTTCTGGGACACGCACGGCCAGAATTTCCGCCATCTGAAGCAACATCTACCGCTGTTCGACAAGGGCATCTCGGCCTTGGTCGAAGATCTGTACTCACGCGGCCTGGATAAGACGACGACGCTGGTGGTTTGGGGCGAGTTTGGCCGCACGCCCAAGATCAACAAGGACGCCGGACGCGATCACTGGTCGCGCGTCAACGGCGCTCTCTTGTCCGGCGGTGGGATGCGCACCGGACAAGTCATCGGCTCGACCGACTCCACCGCCGCCGAAGCCAAGGATCACCCCATTCCCTACCGCGACGTATTGGCCACGGTCTACCACAATCTCGGCATCGATCCCAACGGCATGGTCTACGATGTCTCCAACCGCCCCACCCCCATCCTCCCCAGCGAAAACCGCCCCATCGAACGCGTGTATTGAGGCGATTCCCATAAAAAGGGTGACTTCAGAGCCGCGACCGTGGGAGAGCGGAGACGAAAGTCTCGAAAAAACCGCTCCCTCACGGTCGGGGCTCAGACGGACATCCCGTTCGGCCCTCTTGTCAAACGCGCTTGAAACTCTGAAGAAAAGCAGTGCAATCGCCATCGTGACTCTTTTTGCCGATGGGGCGAGAAGAGGCGAGGCAGTTCGTGGACTTTGCCGATATGACGACGTGTTTAATCACCGGAGCGACGGGTTTCGTGGGCGGACATCTCGTCGAGGCGTGCGCCGCGCGCGGCTGGAATCTTCGCGCCCTCGTCCGAGCCAACAGCGAGACGAACCTGCTCCAGCGCGCCAACGTCGCGCTCATTCGCGGTGACATGACGGATGCCGCAGCCGTCCGCGAGGCATTGCAAGGCGTCGAAATCGTTTTCCACTGCGCGGCCAAGGTCGGCGATTGGGGGCCGGTCGAGGAGTATCGCGCGGTCAATGTCGAGGCACTGCGCAATCTGCTCGAAGTCTGCCGCCAACAAGCGTTGCAACGCTTCGTGCATTTCAGCAGCCTCGGCGTCTATGCGGCACGGCATCACTACGGCACGGACGAGAACGAACCGCTGCCTGCCCATCACATCGACGGCTACACACAAACGAAAGTCGAATCGGAACAGCTGGTGATGAGCTATTATCGGCAACATCAGCTGCCGGTGGTCGTGTTGCGTCCGGGCTTTATCTACGGCCCGCGCGATCGCACACTGATGCCGAGGTTGTTGGAGAATCTTCGCGAGCGCAAGGTTCGCTACATCGGTGGTGGCACACGCGCCATGAACTGCATTTACGTCGGCAATCTCATTGAGGCGGCTCTGTTGGCCGTCGATAAGCCGGAAGCGGTCGGCCAGATTTTCAACCTTACGGACGGCGAGTTTGTCTCGAAGCGAAAGTTCATCGACACGATCGTCGCGGGTTTGAATCTGCCCAAGCCGAAGCGTGTCTCGGTGCCCTTGTGGCTGGCGCGCTGCTTGGCTTGGTGGATGGAGCACGACGCCCGCAAGAAAAACAGTCCCACTCCTCCGCGTCTCACCCAAGGCCGACTGAAGTTGTTCGGCCTCAATCTCGATTTCAGCATCGAGAACGCAAAACAACGCCTGGGCTATCGCCCGCGTTGGAGTTTCGACGACGCCATGCGCGAAACGCTGGCCTGGTACAAGCAGAATGCGTAGAATCTCTAACATTTTTGAAGACAAGCCCGGAGCGCGAGCGACGGGCCAGAGCGCCCGTCGCTCGCGCTCCGGGCTTGTTGCTCAATTTGTTCGTGCAATTCACGATCCGCCTGCGACCGTAGCCGTCCGCTTGCGATTCGCTTAGAATGCTCCTACCCAAGAATCTTTGATCCAGGAGCCATCAATGGAACTACAAGGCAAACGCGCGGCGGTGCTGGTCGAACAGCAATACCAAGAAATGGAAATATGGTATCCGGTTTATCGTCTGCGCGAGGCCGGGTGCAAGGTGACGCTGGTCGGTCCCGAAGCGGGGCATACTTATCCGAGCAAACTCGGCTATCCGGCCAAGAGCGATAAATCGGCGCGCGATGTGTCCGCCAGCGAATTCGACATCCTCGTCGTACCCGGCGGCTTCGCTCCCGATTTTCTCCGCCGGCACGAGTCCGTCATTCGCCTTGTGAGCGACATGGCCGAGCAGGGCAAGGTCATTGCCGCCATCTGTCATGGCCCGTGGGTGCTGTGTTCGACGCAAGCACTCAAGGGCAAACGTGCGACTTGTTTTTTCGCCATCAAGGACGATGTCAGCAACGCCGGATCGCATTACGTCGATGAAGAAGTTGTCCGCGACGGCAATCTGATTACCAGCCGTAAGCCCGACGACCTACCGGCGTTCATGCAAGCGATTATTCAGGCGGCGCGCGAACTGAAACCAGCGCTGGCCGCGGCGCGATAACCGATAAGCCCGGAGCGCGAGCGACGGGCGTTCCGACCCGTCGCTCGCGCTCCGGGCTTGTTAAGAGTCACTTACATCACAACGGGGTAATTCATCCATGCCTTCCAACCAGTTCTCTCCCACAAAAGAAGACAAATTCGCCTTCGGCGTTTGGTGCCTCCAGAACCGAGGCCGCGATCCGTTCGGCGATCAGACACGTCCGGAATTGCCGGCGCTCGAATGTATCAAGGGCTTGGCTCAGCGCAACTGCTACGGCTTCGAGTTTCACGACAACGACGTTCTTCCCTTCGGTGCCAGCACCGCGCAGCGCGAGCAGATCATCCGCGACGTGAAAAAGGCCATCGGCGATTGGGGCATCAAGGCCACGATGGCCACGACGAACACCTTCTATCACCCCGTTTTCAAAGACGGCGCATTCACCAGCACCGATCCCGCCGTGCGTCTGTACACGACGCAAAAGGTGATGCGGGCCATCGATGTGGCCGCCGAGTTGGGCACACAGCTGTTCGTCTTCTGGGGCGGACGCGAAGGCGTCGAAGTCGATGCCAGCAAGGATCCGGTCGAGGCGACCAAGTGGTTCCGCGAGTCGATGAACTTCCTGTGCAACTACGTCCTCAGCCAGGGCTACGACATCAAGTTCTCCATCGAGCCGAAGCCGAACGAGCCGCGCGGCGATCTGTATTTGCCGACCGTCGGCAGCGTCCTCGCCTTCATCGCCACGCTCGATCATCCGGAGATGGTCGGCATCAATCCCGAGACGGCTCACATCAAGATGGCTGGCCTGAATCCCTATCACGAGTTCGCCCAAGCACTCGACGCCGGCAAGCTGCTCGACGTGCATCTCAATGGGCAAAAGCCGCTGCGCTTCGATCAGGATCTCACCTACGGCAGCGACGATTTGAAAGAGGCGTTCTTCACGGCCAAGCTGCTCGTCGATCACAAATATCCCGGCACCATCGGTTTCGACGCCCATCCCTATCGCAGCGAATCCGATCCGTGGGACTTCGTGGACCGCAACATGCGCACCTACAAGATTATGAAAGCGAAGGTGCGGCAGTTTAACGAAAACAAAGAGATTCAAGATATTCTGAAGGATATTCATGGCGCGAGTGCCAACCTGCGCGGTTTCACGGCGCAATTCAGCAAGGAATCGGCGCAGAAGCTCAAGGACATGACGTTCGAGCCGGAGAAATTGGCGACGCGAAAACTGCCCTACGAACGACTCGATCAGCTGTTGACGGAAGTATTGCTGGGGGTGTTGTAATCGTCGGGTTAGCCGCGACGCGCCAGCGGAGCGCGCTCCGCTGGCGCGTCGCGGCTAACCGTGGAAGATGGGATCAATCGAACGAGTCCGCCTTTGCCAGTGGCAAACCCTGTGCGTCCTTCGGCGACAACAGCGGAGGGACACCGTCCCTCAGCGGCCATCGGATGCCGATTTGCGGATCGTTCCACATCACGGTTCTCTCGCTTTTCGGATCGTAATAATCGGTGACTTTGTAGACGATCTCGGCCCACTCGCTGACGGTGTAGAAGCCGTGCGCGAAGCCGGCGGGAATCCAGAGCTGACGGTGATTTTTCGCCGACAGGGTGACGCCGACCCACTGGCCGAAGGTCGGAGACGAACGTCGGAGATCGACGGCCACGTCGAAGATCTCGCCGGCCACGACGCGGACGAGTTTGCCCTGCGGGTTGTGGATCTGATAGTGCAAGCCGCGCAGCACGCCTTGCCGCGAGCCTGAGTGATTGTCTTGCACCATCGGCTGCGCGATGCCCGCCGCCGCATATTTCTGGGCCTGGTACGTCTCCAGAAAGAATCCCCGGTCGTCTTGAAAAACGCGCGGTTCAATCGAAAGCACTTCGGGAATCGCCGTGGGGATGAATTGCATTGCGCCGCCACCTTCAACGTAAGAGGAAAAGCCGACCGATCCGGCTCGTTCGGGTTTTTGATAGCAGGCGGAGCGTGCGCTGGAAAGGCGAACCCGTCGCTCCCTTGCGATCCACGCCGACTCTCGTAACATAATCCTTCGTTGAGGCTCCGCTACGAAGGGGAGCCCGAGTTAACCGTCGAGAGACAGGAATACCGATCATGGTCGAACGCCGCATCGAGTTGAATCGCCGCTATCATCGTAAAAAAAAGATGGCGAAGCTGAAAGAACGTCTCGCCGCTGCCAAGAGCAATTCCGAACGCGAAACGATCCTCCGAAAGATTCGCATTCTCAGTCCGTGGTGGCAGGAACCGGCCGCGCACAGTTGAAAGAGGATTGCGAAAGGCAATCGACTCGGTTATCGTTGCGAAGAGGCAATCCATCCTCGCATCCGGGAGCGCTCTCATGTCCACCGAGAACGATGTGCCCTTAGGGGACGATTCGCGTCGCTATTACGAGCAGCAGTTCGGCGACCGCATTCGCCAAGTGAACAAAGGCCGAGGCGAGACGCCGAAAAGCAAGTCCGGCGGCTCCAACTGGAATAGCCGCGCCGGCTGTGGCGGCGGCGCGGTGGCGGCGTTTGTCATCGTCCGCATCGTGATTGCTCTGTTTCGCGTGTCGTCGAGTCCGTCCCACAATTACTCGATTCCCGATCCGTCCGAGTTTCAGGTAAATCAACAAGCTCTGGATCAATTGCTCCAACAGGCCCGCGAGCAACAGAAAGGTATGCCGATCCCCGTCGATGGGGGAGCCAAGGGGGGCGGCTTGATCCAGCTTGTGGGCAAAGAGGACATCCCGCTGCTAAAGGGTCTGTGCTACCGCATTCACCGAGAGAGCAAAGGACCGGGAGAATCGCCGGGAAAGCACATTCTTCAACTGCTCGACCCCGACGCGCGCGACCTTCTCGTCCGTTCGGCGGAGGGAAAGGAGCTAGGCCCGCAAGAAGAGAAGGATTTGCTGGAAGCCCTCGACGACGTGTTGTACGAGAATCACTTTTACACCCCGGTCGTGTTCCGCAACGTGCCAGGAGTGGCCACCTGGCGATTGGTCGGCGACATCGGCTCGGCACGTTCCAATCGCCTGCTCCTCGAAAAGTGTTATCCTCAACAGATCGTGCCGCTCGGTAAGCGCGATACGTTAACCGAGCAGGATCGCGCGCGCTGGAAAAAGCAGGCGCAGGAAGATCTCGATAAGGCCAAGTTGGAAGACAAACGCGCCAAGTAAACGGCGAACCGGCAGCGTTGGCCGCCGGGTATCTTTGTGCGAGGCATCGTTCGCATGGTTCGTTTGACGCATGAGCCGATCGACTACCCTGCGCTGACCGAACAAGTCCGCCGTTCGCACTGCGGTGGAGTGGTCGTGTTTCTGGGTACGGTGCGCGATCTGACCGGCGAGCGTGTGACGGCGGCATTGGACTACGAAGCCTACGCCGGCATGGCCGAGAACAAGATGGCCGAGATCGAAGCCGACACGCGCCGCCGTTGGCCGATCGGCGAGATGGCAATGGTGCATCGTTTGGGCCATTTGGAGGTCGGCGACGTGGCCGTGGCCGTGGCTGTTAGCTGTCCCCATCGCGCCGAGGCGTTCGAGGCTTGCCGCCATGCCATCGACCGTCTGAAAGAACTCGTGCCCATCTGGAAGAAAGAAAACTGGGCGGACGGCTCGACCGATTGGGTCCACCCCGGCGCATCCGGATGACCTCGTCTTCCAGCGCGTTGAGGATCGACGGCATGGAATTAGACTACTCTTCCTATCTTCATTTGGATCAATTGCTCGCCCTCCAAGAGCCGCGCTCGCAACCCGTCGAACACGACGAAATGTTGTTCGTCATCAGCCATCAGGCCTACGAGTTGTGGTTCAAGCTGCAACTGCACGAACTCGACAAAATAAAAGACGATTTTCTCAACGATCGGATCTACGACGCCATCGCCTCGTTCAAGCGCGTCCGCACCATAATGAAAGTGATGGTCGAGCAGATCGACATTCTCGAAACGCTCACCCCGATGTCATTCAACAGTTTCCGGGAGCGTTTGGAGACGGCGTCCGGCTTTCAATCGAGCCAATTCCGCGAGTTCGAGTTTGTCTTGGGCTTCAAACGCAAGGACATGCTCCGCTATCATCCGCCCGGCACGGCGGCCCACGAACGGCTCGTTCGCCGCCTCCACGAACCCTCGCTGGTCGATTGTTTCTACGTCTTCCTCGAACGCCGCGGCGTTGCCATCCCGCCGGCACTGCGCGCCCGCGATGCCACCGAGCCGTCGATCGGCGACGAGACGGTCGAAGAGGGCGTCTTGCATCTCTACAAAACGCAGCCGAATTTGCTTATTTTATTCGAGTTAATGACGGATTTCGACGAGGGATTTCAGGAGTGGCGCTACCGTCACATCAAGCTGGTCGAGCGCAGCATCGGCAACAAAAAAGGAACAGGCGGCTCGCTGGGCGTCGATTTTCTCAAGCGGACGCTGTTCCATCCGGTGTTCCACGACCTCTGGGCCATCCGGCATCGATTGTGATGCTCACCATGATTGGGTAACTTTTGCTTTAATGGAATCGGTATCGAACTCCGACCAGGGGGTTCAAGCCTCTTGATCTTGGTAAGATTCGGCGGGCTTACGCCCTCCGCTCGTATCGTAGGAGTGTTCCATGCACGATCAACCGTACTGCGAATATCGCATGACCGTTCGAGTTGAGATCCCGAATCAACCCGGACAATTCGCCCGCTTGGCCACCATGCTGGCCGAAGAGGGGGCCAACCTCGGCGCGATCGACATCGTCGAAGTCGCGCGCAACAAAATGGTCCGCGACATCACCTTCGACGCGCGGAGCGAAGCGCACGCCGAGAGCGTGGTGCAACACATGCGCTCGATTCCCGGCGTCCGGGTGCGCTCGGCTTCCGACCGCGTCTTTTTGATGCACTTGGGAGGAAAGATCACCACGCGCCCCAAGGTCGCGGTCAAGACGCGCAACACGCTGTCGATGGTGTACACGCCGGGAGTGGCGCGCGTCTGCCGGGCCATCGGCGAAGACAAGAACAAGTCGTTCGCCTTCACTTGCCGGGCCAACAGCGTGGCCGTGGTCAGCGACGGCTCGGCCATTCTCGGTCTGGGCAATCTCGGCCCGGAAGCGGCGATGCCGGTCATGGAGGGCAAGATCATGCTCTTCAAGGAGTTCGCCGACATCGACGGTTGGCCTCTCTGCTTGGCGACCCAGGACGCCGACGAAATTGTCCGCGTCGTCAAGGCCGTCGCCCCTTCGTTCGGCGGCATCAATCTCGAAGACATCGCCGCCCCGCGCTGTTTCGATATCGAAGATCGCCTCAAGGCGGAATTGGACATCCCGGTCATGCACGACGACCAGCACGGCACGGCGGTGGTCCTCTTGGCGGCTCTCATCAACGCCGCCAAGGTGGTCGGCAAGCAGCTTGCATCCATGAAGGTAGTCGTGAACGGCTTGGGGGCGGCGGGAACGGCTTGCTGTCGCATTCTGATCGCCGCCGGAGTGCGCCGCCTGGTCGGTTGCGATCGCGCCGGCGCGGTCCTCGACGTGACGCCGGACAATCTCGAACGGGCCAACCAGAATCTTCGCGCCCTCATCCGGTTCGACGCGCCGTTTTCTACGCTGCACGAGGCATTGAAAGACGCCGATGTTTTCATCGGCCTATCGCGCGGCAATATCTTGACGCCGGACGACCTGCAAATGATGGCGGCGGATCGCATCGTTTTTGCGATGGCCAATCCCGATCCGGAGATTGCTCCCGACAAGGCATTGCCGCACTGTCGCATCTTGGCCACCGGGCGATCCGACTATCCCAATCAGGTCAACAATCTCCTCGCCTTTCCCGGCATCTTTCGCGGCGCGCTCGACGTGCGCGCGAGTGCCATCAACGAGCCGATGAAACTTGCCGCCGCCCACGCCATCGCCGAGTCCATTCCGGAAGATCATCTCACCGAAGATTACATCGTGCCCAGCGTGTTCGAGAAGCGCGTGGTCCGCGCCGTGGCCCGCGCGGTCGCCCGCGCGGCTCACGATAGCGGCGTGGCTCGGCGGCGCGAGCGCGACGTGCATTAAGAAGCGATCTGAGAAGGGGGCTTTGCCGATGGTTTCCTAACAATTGACGACGTTGACCGCCAATCCGCCGCGCGAGGTCTCTTTGTACTTGTCCTTCATGTCCACGCCGGTTTGCCGCATCGTTTCGATGACGCGATCGAGCGGCACGCGATGGCTGCCGTCGCCGTGCAGCACCGCCAGGCGCGCCGCGTTGATGGCCTTGACCGCGCCCATCGTATTGCGTTCGATGCAGGGCACTTGCACCAGGCCGGCGATGGGATCGCAGGTCAAGCCGAGGTTATGCTCCATGCCGATCTCGGCGGCGTTCTCGATTTGTTCGTTGCTGCCGCCCAAGACGGCGGCGAGTCCGGCGGCGGCCATCGAACAGGCCACGCCTACCTCGCCCTGGCATCCCATTTCCGCAGCCGACAGCGAAGCGTTGCGCTTGTACAACATGCCGATGGCCGCCGCTGTGAGCAAGAAGTTTCGCACGCCGTCCGCGTCGGCCCCCGGCACAAAACGCCGATAGTAGGCCAACACGGCGGGGATGACGCCGGCCGCCCCATTGGTCGGAGCCGTCACCACGCGCCCGCCCGCCGCGTTCTCCTCGTTGACCGCGAGGGCGAATAGACTGACCCAATCGAGCGCGGCCAGCGGATCGGTCGTCGCCGATTGCGACTGCAAGGTGCGATACAATTGTCCGGCGCGACGGCGAACGTGCAAGCCGCCCGGCAACTCGCCCTCGCCGCGGCAGCCGCGCTCGATGCACGCCTCCATCGTCGTCCAAATGCCGTCGAGTCCGGCTTCAAGATCATTTTCAGATCGCCAAACGGCTTCATTCGCGCGCACGAGATCGGCGATGCAAAGGCCGGTGCGCCGACCGAGGGCGAGCAATTCGTTCGCCGAGTGAAAATCGTGAGGCACGACTTCCGGTCGTTCGTTCCCCGCCCCATGCCCCGCTGCCACTGCCTCCTCGCCGACCACGAAGCCGCCGCCGACCGAGTAGAATGCCGCCTCCGCCAATTCGAGATTCGACGGATCGTAGGCCGTAAATCGCATGGCGTTGGGATGATACGGCAGCGATTCGTCTTCGTGAAACAATAGATCGGTAGCTTCGCGGAACGCGACTTCGCGCCGTCCCGCCAACCGCAGGCGATGCCGCGCGCGGGCGCGGACAAACAACGGTTCGATGATGTCGGGATCGATGGTATCGGGCCGTTCGCCGGACAATCCCGCGAGAATGGCGCGATCCGTGCCGTGGCCGCGCCCGGTCAGAGCTAGGGAGCCGTACAGATGGACGCACACGCGCTCGGTCTGTTCCAGAACGCCGGACTTTTGCAGCGATTGAGCGAACCGCAGCGCGGCCCACATTGGGCCGACCGTATGGGAACTCGAGGGACCAATACCGATTTTGAAGAGATCGAATACGCTCAATGCCACGGTCGTTGTCCCAGAATGAGAGACTTGCAAGTATGGGCGTCCCTGTCGATTGTAGAGAACGCCCCCGCCCTGGCGAACCGGCAGCGTAAGCTGCCGGGTGATGGCGAACCTGCAGCGTCCGTTGCCGGGTAACGGCGAACCGACGGCGACCCTTCCGAACGGAGGTGTAAGGATTTCTTCATCTCCGCGAACGAATTAGAATTGGATTCAGACAGTCTATCGAGGCGAGACGATGCAAGTGCAGCGCAATCGAGGGCAAGGAGTGGCGACGCAGACGGAAAAATGGGTCGACGACCACGGCGATTATCTCTATCGCTACGCTCTGAGCTGGCCCGCTGTCTGGAGTTCAACTGGTTTCATTCCAACGAGTGAGAGATTCCCATGATGTCCTGCAAAGAGATTTCCCGTCTCGTTTCCGAGTCGTTCGACCGCGAGTTGTCGTGGCGACAGCGTGCGAACGTCCGACTGCACCTGCTGATGTGTTCGATGTGTTCGCGCTTTCGCCGTCAGATGCGATTTCTCCGCGAAGCCTCGCGCATTCTCGCTTCGGGCGGAGCCGACGATCTGACCGACCGCGTTCGTTTGTCGTCCCAAGCGCGAGAACGCATCAAGCTCGCCCTGGCTCGGAACGCTCGATAACAATTGGAGCAGCAAGTCGAAGGTCGAGATAGTTCGCCACAACCGACTGCGCCGCACGATGACCACGCCATGCGCGACGATTGCGACTCCATTCCCTTCGAGAAACCGCCCGATCCGTTCGGCGGTTGGCCGCCTGCTCCTCATCCTGATTTACGAGCGCGGCGCGGCCAATCTCGTCGTTCGTGGAAGCGCGCGCGGTGGACGCTGTTTGCAATCGCCGCGTTGGCGCTGCTCGTTTGGGCGGGGTGGGCAAACCATTCGTCCCCTCGAGACGATCTCCGGCTACCCCGAGTGGTCTTGGAAGTGCGAGGCATGTCTTGACCGCTTGCTTGTGGCAACCGCGTGCGGTTCGCACTGGAATCGTTGCCCTGGGTGGTCGAAGGGTCCGTCGAAGCCGATGTCCGCCGTCAGCGCGTGAGCTTTGCCGTTACCGACGCCGATGCGTTCGATCTCGACCAAGTGCGGCGAGTCGTCGAAAAAGCTGGCTTTCAGTCCGGCCAACTCCTCGCGGCTCCCAGGCGTGGATCGGCGACGAGAAATGGAATGGAAGGTTTCCGCTCTCTCCGCGACGAACGAGGCGAGGACGGAACGAACGGAGGAAGTCGGATGGAAAGATACGCAAGCAGCCGCCGTGCAATTGCAGTGATGGCCGTGTTTCTCTCGGCCTTGGTGTTTGCCTCGTACCGATGGGTGGGCAGCTTCCAACGAGATCGGGCCGATGTTCCGATTCTTCACCCTTCGGATCTCGAAGGAAAAGGCGTGGACATTCCCTCTTTGCCTTCGATACAGATGCACCTGATTCCGCGCACGCAAGCGACGCCTCTATCGCCCGTCCTGGAGTGGAAAGCGCCGTCCTCCGAGTCGATGCCTCGCCCCGCGGTTCATTAAACGATGCACGAGAAAGGAAATGGTTGTGAAAAACCCCGTTGGAATTCTGATGGGCGGTATTGCCGCTTTGTGTTCGATGGCCCTGTGTCTCCCCAGCCTTCGCGGGGGAGCCAAGGTGCAGGTTGGCAAGCCCTGTACGATGCCGAATCGTCCTTCGCTTGCCGAGGTCGATCACAAGCCATGGAACGAATTGCTCCATAAATATGTGGACGACAAAGGCATGGTCGCCTACGCGCGCTGGAAGGCCGACGCCGACGATATGCAGGCGCTCGACGACTATTTGGCAAAAGCCGGCTGCGTCGATCTGAAGAAAGCCGCCCCGAAGGAGGTCCGGATCGCTTACTGGATCAACGTTTACAACGCTCTGACGATAAAAGGAATTCTCCGCGAGTATCCCATTCGCAGCATCCGCGAGCGCGCGGCGCGCCTGGGCGGTTACAACATCTGGAAAGATCTGCTCCTGTGGGTCGACAATCGCAGTCTCTCTCTGGACGACATCGAGCATCAGATACTCCGCCGTATGGGGGAACCGCGCATCCATGCGGCCTTGGTATGCGGAGCCAAGGGATGCCCGCCACTGTCGAGCCAAGCCTACACAGGTTCGTCTCTGGACGAACGATTGACGGAGAACGCTCGGAAGTTCTTCGCGCGTTCCGACGCTTTCCGCGTCGATTCGAGCGGACGAACGGTTTACCTGTCGCCGTTGCTCAAATGGTACGGCGGCGATTTCGGTGCTACCACCGACGAACAACTTCGCAACCTTAAGCCGTTGCTGCCAACCGAAGCCGCCCAGGCCGCCGAGAACCCTGGCGTGAAAGTGCGATTTCTCGACTACGATTGGAACCTCAACGATCGGAACCCTCCGTCGCGGTAAGAGGCGATCCGAGAAGCCCCTCTCGCCCTGTACTCTGGGGCGAGGGGCTTTGGGGTTAGTCTCGGCTCCGACTGCCTTGAAGCCCATCCGACGAGTCGGTTCGGAATGCATGGATTTCCCGAAAATAATCTTGATTATTCACCGCGCCTCACCGATGTTAGCGAGATACCTTCGGCGAGGCGTCCATGCTTCAACGCGATACCTGTGTCATTTTTAATCCGTCTTCGGGGCGAGGCCGTTCGGCTCGTCGCTTGTCTGGGTTACAGCGCGCCTGGGCCGAGCGTGCCGTGTTTTGGCCGACGAACGCCGTCGGCCACGCCGAGGAGTTGGCCCTGCGTGCCGCCGAGGCCGGGTTCGGGGTGGTGGCCGCCGCGGGAGGCGATGGCACCGTTCACGAAGTCGCCAACGGCCTGCTCCGCGCCGCCCGTCCCGACGTGGTGTTGGCCGTGCTGCCGGTCGGCTCCGCCAACGATTACGCCGCCAGTCTGGGCGTCGAGACCGAATGGTGGGAGCGCGGCGAACCGAATCTGCGTCCCCATGACGTGGATGTCGGCATCGTCCGCGCGCCGGGGAGGAGCCGCTATTTCGTCAACGGTCTGGGTCTGGGTTTCAACGGCATGGTGACGCGCGAATCGCGCCGCATCGCCTGGCTGCAAGGCGTCGCCCTGTATGGTCTCGCCGTGTTGCGCACCATTTGTTTCCGCTATCAACTGATCCCGATGCGCTTGGCCATCGACGACGAGGAGCGCGCGGCACCGACGCTAGCGCTGACCGTGGCGCTGGGCCGGCGCGAGGGCAACTTCGTGGTCGCGCCGCAAGCGGAACTGGACGATGGCTGGTTCGATTACCTCCACGCCGGCGCATTGCGACGGAGGGAGCTGTTCCGTCTGTTGCCCAGTCTCTTCGGCGGTCGAGGGCTGCCCCGCGATCGTGCGAATCTATGGCATGGCCGATGCCGTCGCCTTCGCCTGCAAGCCGAATCGCCGCTGGTCGTCCATCTCGACGGCGAACTCTTCTGCGTTCCCGAAGAGGGATTACGCGAATTGGAGATCGAGTTATTGCCAAACGCCCTGCGCGTGTTGAGCCGACTGCCCGACGAGCGCCGCTGATTTTTACGCTCCAAGTCGGAATAATAGAATGACGAGCGGGGTCGCATCAGCACCCCAAGGAGGACGACGATGAAAACCAACGCGGTGGCGGAAAGACGCGTCGATGCCGGGCGGAATGGGGTTCCGGGAGATCCGACCTGGGATATTGCCTTGCTGTTTCCCCATCAGGGACAGTGGAGCGTCGAGGAATATCTGGACCTGCCGAGCAATCGCCTCGTCGAATACGCCGAGGGTCGACTTGAGGTGTTGCCGATGCCCACCACCTTGCACCAGTGGATCGTCTTCTATCTCTGCCGGCTTCTGAACGATTTTGCCTCATCGCGAGGACTTGGCTTGACGTTGCCCGCCCCGCTGCGCGTGCGGCTGTGGCCGGACACGTTCCGCGAGCCGGATGTGGTGTTCATGCTCAAGGCGCATCGCGGACGCGCAGGCAACGAGTTCTGGGACGGCGCGGACCTGGTGATGGAGGTACTCAGCGACACTTCGGAAGATCGCCGCCGCGATTTGGTCGTCAAACGCCGCGAATACGCCAAGGCAGGCATCGCCGAATACTGGCTTGTGGATCCTAAACAGCAACAGATAACGGTGCTGCGGCTCAAGGGCAAAAGCTACCTCGTTCACGGCAGATTCAAGGCGGGCAAGACGGCAACGTCGCATCTGCTGGCGGGCTTCGAGGTCGAAGTCTCGACGGCATTGGCGGGACCGTGAGAGGAACGTCAAAATGACAATCTACTCTCTATCGGATGCGTTTTTACCTTTTCAGGCGTCACGATCCGCGACGATCTTGCCCTAGCAACTCGACGACAATTTTGCGATAGTCCGACTCGTACGTTGGTACCCTTCGGAACAGGTGCAGGAGGCGTCTATGTCCACAAATCGCTGGCGGCCATTTACCGTCGTATTCGTACTCGTTCTCGGCTTGGGCATCCTCACTTCCGGTTTGGCCGCGGTTCCGAGACGTGAGAACACTGTTCAGAACTGCGAGCAACAGAAAACAAATCGAAAACTTGTTCGCCGAAGTTACTCCATTGAGGAATTGATCGAGGCGGCCAACGATTCGCTTTCGCCGGATAATCTGAAGCGAGTAATTCTTCATTCCGTTCAGCCGATCAGCTGGAAAGAAAAAGGCGGACGGGCAACTCTCGAGTACGACGCCGAGAAACAAATGCTCATCATCCGGCAAACCCCCGCGGCTCATCGACAAATCGCGTGCGTCTTGGAAGCCTTGACGGCACTGCATCAGCTGTCTACCAGCCGCTCCGCTAACGGGAGCCGCGGATCGAAAGATAAGGAATCGGCGGAGTTAAAGCGGTTGGCCAGCGATGAGAAGAAAGAAGTCAAGGTCGTACTGTTGCCCTTGATGATCGAAAAACCGAGCAAAGAAATCATTCGGGCCGATTATATCCTTGCCTGCATGTTGGCCGAGGAGATTGGCAAGTTGTCCAAGGAAAACAAGGAAAAAGTCACAATCGTCAGCCCCGATCTCATCGAAGAATACAAGAAGAAGTGCAGCAATTTGCGCTCTGTAGATCTGATGAAAGTAGGACACGATTTCAAGGCCGATTATGTGATCTATTTCGAGATCAACAAACTAAGCCTTTATGAGCCGGGTGCCAGCCAGCAACTCTATCGGGGCCAGACCGAGATTTTGGTTAGCGTGAAGGACATGAAGCATCCCGAGGACATGCCGCAACGTGTCTTCAACGATCGCTACCCCAGCGAGGCAGGCGGTGCCCTCGACACGTTCGAGTTGTCGCCGATTGCCTTCCGCGACAACTTCCTCCGCCACGTCTCGCAACGCCTTGCGTTCTACTTCGTGGACCACAAGGAGCGAGCCCGGCAGATGATCAGGTACGAGTGAGCATTTCGGCTCGCTACGCCGGCGAGCTTCTTCTTCATATCCACTTAGATTTCGAATTGAGGACATGCTTCTCTCCGGTGACTCCTTGCCGGCCCATACTCCGCGCTGGAATAATAACAACGGTGTCGTGACAGCACCACGAGGAATACTGCGATGAAAACCAACGCGGTCGCGGAAAGACGAGTGGATGCCGAGCGAAGCGGCGTTCGGGAGCATCCGACATGGGATATTGCCTTGCTGTTTCCCCATCAGGGCCAGTGGAGCGTCGAGGAGTATCTGGACCTACCGAGCAATCGCCTCGTCGAATACGCCGAGGGCCGACTTGAGGTGTTGCCGATGCCCACCACCCTGCACCAGTGGATTGTGGGATTTTTGTACCGCGCCTTGGAGGCGTTCGTTTCGACACAGGGTCTCGGGCTGACGCTGCCCGCTCCGCTGCGCGTGCGGTTGTGGCCGGACAAGTTTCGGGAGCCGGACGTGGTGTTCATGCTGACGGCGCATCGCCGACGCGCCGGCAACGAGTTCTGGGACGGCGCGGACCTGGCGATGGAAGTACTCAGCGACACTTCGGAAGATCGCCGCCGCGATTTGGTCGTCAAACGCCGCGAATACGCCAAGGCCGGCATCGCCGAATACTGGCTTGTGGATCCTAAACAGCAACAGATAACGGTTCTGCGGCTCAAGGGCAAAAGCTACGTCGTTCACGGCAGATTCAAGGCGGGCAAGACGGCGACCTCGCATCTGCTGCCGGGCTTCGAGGTCGATGTCGCAACGGCGCTTGCCGGACCCTGAACACACTACCAAAATGATAATCAACCCCCTATCAGATGGGTTTATGTCTATACAAGCGTTTCAATCCGTGTCGATTTTGTCCTAGCCCGGATTGCGCACTGCGTTTCAGCAGCGTCGGCTCAGCAGTGTCGGATGCGCGGCCGCAGGGATTTACCAACGGACTTCGCCTCCTCTGGACCTGCCTCACCACCCTTTTCCGCTCCCAAAGCAGCTGCTTTTTGCTCCCAAACCGGCGATACGCACCTGTTACGCGACTGGCCTGCCGAAACTTTTTCAACGGATCGGGAGCCGAACGGATATGGCCATCCGCGACCATCTCATAACCACTTTCGGAGTCGTCAGACCGTGGCCACGGTAAATCGAGTCGGCGCAGCCGGTTCGTTCGCAGAGCGAACCGAATGCGCCGAGCGTTCGATGGGATCTATCCCGCCGCTTCCAACACGCCGCACTCCGCGTCGATATTTGCGTCGAGCGGATGCCACAGCGATAGGCCGAGCCGAGCGCGCTCTTCCAGCACGGCGACTTTCTCCGGCGTACCGGGCAACGCGCGCGTCGGCTGTGCCGCCGGAGACGATTTCCCGTTAAAATCGCCGACGCCTCGCCGGGCAAACTTACTCGTGGATGGATATAATTCGCGGACGCCGGGTTTGTAATAGCACGACCAGCACAAACCTCGGGGACGGTTCGATTTCACGCGTTGACAGTGCCGGCACAACATCGTTGGGTTCCTTTCACTTTCTGGGGAAGGGCGAACCATGTTCCGTAAGACGGCCTCTTCTCGAATCCGCAAGTTGACTTCTCAAGCGGCAGCGACTTCTTCTTCGATCTCCGCCAAGTCGTAATCCGCCGGTCGTCGTTGCACCAACGTCCGCTCGACTTCGGCCAACAGATCCGCGCGCATCTCTTCGCGCGGCGTCTCGTCGAACCAGTTGAGAAACCAACGGCACGCCGCCGGTTCGCCGAGTCGTCGGTCGATCTCGAAGCAAGTGCGGGCGAAGAACTCCTCGACCTCGGCCACCGTCTCCAACCCTTCGCCCTGCCAACCGCAATAGCCCACCGCGCAAGCCGCCTCGACCGGCCAATCTTGCACGCATTGCAACGGTGGCGGTGCTGTCGTCGAACCTTGCAGCAAGCGCGCGTCGTCGTCGGAAAGGGCCCGCTGGAGCGCTTCCAGAGCGGCATTGGACAGCAATGGGGCCAAACCTTCTCGCCACACCTTACGCCAGCTTTTCATGGTTCACTCTCCTGTCCTTGGGACCATCGCTTGGAATGGTTGTCGTTTCATCGTCCCTCAGAATCCTCTTGTATTAGTGTAAATATGTCCACTATCCAAGTCAATGGTTTATGGGCGCTTTTTTCGCTTTTTTCGCCTCAAAAGTACAGTCGTTAGCCGCAAAACGAGGTTCGATCAGGGCAAGAATAGACATTGTTAGACACGGCGCGCGGAAGCGTCGTGAAAGATAGGGCTTCGCTGGAGTTGGTGAGAAAGATTCGAGGGGCAGGGCGATCTCGCGGAGATTGAGCCGTGTGCGAAACGATAAGTCCACGGCGAACGAGATGGATCGAAGATGGCTTTCGATTGGCGAAGGCGCACGGAAACGGCAGCGTTTGGGGTGGGGATGCCCCAAACGCTGCCGTTTCCGTAGTGATTATTCGCCGAGTTGGAAGTTGCCGTCTTGCAGTTGATTGTTCCGGATGACGTAGAACTTGACGCCTTGCCCAGCGCCGGATTCGGTGTGGCTCAGTACGTAATGCACATTCTCGTTACTCAGCATCTCGAAGCGTTGGAGACCGACAAGGATGTCACCGCGTTGGAGACCGGAGCGTTCGGCGGGACTTTCGGAACGAATCTCCATAACGACCATGCCACCGCGGAATTGCGGCATGGCGCGTTTGACGGCCTCGGCACCCACCGGACGTAGGCGCAGGCCGAGTCGGTTCCAGACCAGATCGCCTTGTCCCGCTTCGAGAGCAACCTCCGCCGTCTTCTCGGAGCCGTTGCGGCGATAGCGAAGAGAGATCCGTTCGCCGCTGGGACGATCGAAGAGCGCGCGTTCGAGATCGAGACTGGAGCTGATGGGAGATCCCGCGGTGGCCAAGAGTACGTCGCCGCGTTCGAGACCGGCGCGAGCGGCAGGGCTGCCCGCATCGAGTTGATCCACGATTGTCGAACGCAGGGAGGCGGTTTCGCCGGGACCGCTGCCCTGGGCGGTAAGTCGAACGTCGTCCTTGACCGAAAAGCCCAAGCGAGCGCGGGCGCTGCCCATCGGCGCGCGGGAGGCGAGCATTCGGCTCGCCGCGCGAATCATGGTATCGACCGGGATGGCGAAGCCGATGCCTTGGGCACCTGCGCGAATGGCGACGTTGACGCCGATCAGCTCGCCGTGGACGTTCAGCAGCGGGCCGCCGCTGTTGCCCGGATTGATGCTGGCGTCGGTCTGAATGAGCTTTTTATAAGATACTTCTTTGTTCAAATTGACATCTCGACTCACCGCGCTGACGACGCCGACCGTGACGGTATGTTCGTAGCCATAGGCGTTGCCGATGGCTACCACGGTTTCGCCAACCATGAGATCGCGCGTCGCGCCGAGTGGCACGGTCGGCAGTGCATGATCCACTTCGATCTTGAGCAGAGCCAAGTCGCATTCCGTGTCGCGCGCCAGGACGTTGGCTCGCGCGGAGGTGCCGTCGGCCAGGCGGACTCGGATCACGGCCACCTCATCGACGACGTGCTGATTGGTGACGATGTAACCTCGCGAATCAATCAGAATGCCGGTTCCCATGCCGTTGACCCGGCTTTGCGGGCTGGTGTTGGGCATCAGATCGTCCGCGCCGGCAGGGCGAACAGCGCGTTCGCTATGGATGTTGACGACGGCTTCGCGCACGCGCTTGACGACTTCGACGACCGGCGTTTGCCGAAGATTCCAGGTGCGAAGATTGTTGGCCGTCGTCGTCGCCTGGATGGGAGGCAAGGCTGCGCCGTCCGAGGCGGCGAAAATCGCTTCGCCACCTCCTAGCGCCAATGCCGCGCCAAGCAGCCAGCGAGGCCAACGCTTCGCCGATCTTCGAGGTCCGTCCTTGTCCGCGAACTCAGCCGTCAGGGGAAGTTGCATGCTCATGTCGCCTCTCGACTATGCTTTCGGCCATCGGTGATTGGTGGTCGGGCCTACCGATGGCGGTTTTTTCGACCGTACAGCGTCGAGGGCTGTAAACCGACTCATTCGGTTCTCGGTCTCCTTTCCTGCCGAGAGCGGATGAGAGGGGCGACGCGCCTCCTAGCGAGTGTGACGATTGTAGAGGAGGCGACGAGGATACCGATGTTGCCCGCCGCGCGGGGCGACGTAGAACGAAAGGAGTCCGATTCTCACAAAATGAGGTGGCGAAGATGTTGGAAAAGACGCGCAAACAACGGATCGAAGAGATGTTGGCCGACGATCCGAACGATCCCTTTTTGCAATATGGCTTGGCGATGGAGTATGTCAGCGCGGGAGAGGACGAAGAAGCGGCGTGCTGCTTTCATCGCCTGTTGGAAATGTCGCCGGACTATGTGCCGGGATACATGCAAGCCGGACGGGCGCTCACGCGATTGGACCGCGTGGACGAAGCGCGGGCAGTCTACAAGGCCGGCATCGCCGCCGCGAGGGAAAGGAACGATCCCCACGCCGCCGAGGAGATGGCGAGCTTTCTCGACGATTTGGGGTAGTCAGAGCGGCGCGACGGCGGATAGTCTTTTAGAACGGGATGTCGTCCATCGGCGCTGGAGCGGGCGCGGACGATCCGTTCGCTTGGGCGCGGGCAAACTCTTCGGTAACGCGCATGAGACGTAGACATCGAAGATCGAGAATCGCGGCGCGCGCCTCCGCGTCGTTGAGCGGTTGGGCCACAACATAGGGGAGATTGATGGCGTCGATTCGCAAGGCCACGCCCATCCCCCACTCCCGCCGGTCGCGCCAGTGATGAATGGTGACCAAGAGGCCTTTTTGCAGATCGTCCGCCGCCAAGATCAACCCATTCCGCCGGCGCTGCCGTTTCACGTTCGTCCCCTTTATGCTGAAGCGCGTCTCGATCCGTATCGAAGGCACGCAAGACTTTTTCATCTTATCAACTTCGAGCCGTTCGGGCTTCGCGGGCGCAAGAAACGCTATTTGGCATCGAATAGGCGACGTAGTTTGTCCGCTTCCGCGTCTTTCTTCTGCGTTTCCAGCGACTTGAGCAACAAGGCGCGGCCTTCCTTGCCGCGAACGTCAATCTCCAAGGCTTCACGAGCGTATTTCTCGGCTTCGGCGGCGTCACCGCTTTCCAGCGAGAGACGCGCGACGCGCAATCGCACCTCCAAATCGTCCGGATCGGTCGGAATCAACTCCTTGAGTACGGCGATCAACTTGGCTTTATCGTCCTTCTGCGCGTGGACGCGAGCCAGTTGTTTCAGCCAATCCGGCTGCAACGGCTCGGCTTTATGCCCCAACTCGAACATCTCCGCCGCCTTGTCGAACTCACGAGCGTCGTAGTAGATTTTGCCCAGCGCCAACACGATGCGCGGGTTGGCATCCTCGCGATTGAGGGCTTCCTCAAGAATACTTCGTTCGCGTTTGACGTTTCCGGCCAAGCGCTCCAGGCGAGCGATCACATAAGAAGCGGTCGGCTGATGCTTCTTGCGCTCCAAGATTTCCTCGGCGAACTTCCGGGCTTGCACCCGATCTCGCTGTAGCAAACGCAGAGCGAGTTCGGCTCCCGCTTCGAGGTCGCCGTCCTTTTCGTACGCTTTCTGCAATTCGGCCGTCGTCCGCTGCTTGGCAGGTGGTTTGCCGTTTTGCAGAGGCTTAATCGCTTCGTCGAGATAGGCCCGATAGCTCTTCTCAAAGGTCTCCTTGTCTACTTTGCACGCGCGCTGCAATGCCTCGGTCGCGTTCAGACCATCCCGGTAAGACGCCAGCATCTCGCCGATTGCCGCCGCGCCGTATTTTTCCTTGATGTAGTTGACGTACAGCTGACTCTGGCAGTAGGCGAGGTTCCACTCTTCTTGATTGCGCGGTCGAATGAACCCCAACTCGATGGTGTCGAGATTGAGTAGTTTGTTGGCGGCGACTCGCTCCAGCAATATCTCGTTCCATTGAGGCGGACGCGGAAAACCTTCGTTATTGACGGCCAGCCCTTCGGTCAGCCAATGGGGGGTGAGGAAATGCGTCTGTTCGAGATTGAAAATGTGGACCATTTCGTGGCGCAAGACGCGGCCCCAGTTAAACGGCTTGTTGCCTAGATCGCGCGAATGGGGCGAGGCCATCGCGAACATTTTGCCCGAACATGCGCCGATGGTATGCAAGTCTGGCAGCGCGACGATACGGCCGCTGAACATTTGATGGCTGTTAAACACTTCGATGAGGATAGGCCCCTTCGGTTTATAGTTAAACTTCTGGGCCAAATCGGCGTAAATCGTCTCCAGATAGGGGGCCATGTAGCGCGCTAGGAGCGCGTCGTTCTTCGGGTCGTAGCGCAGTTTGAAATGCTCGGTGTCAATCGTTTCGTATTTTTTCAAATGGCCCAGTACGATGCGCAGATTCTTGGTGCGGACGTTAAACGGATCGGCTTTGAACGCTTTGTCGAGAATCGCGCTGGCCTCTTCTTCGCGCCCCATGCGCATGTACAATTGGCCGAGGCTGTTGAGCGCGTCCGGAACCAACGGACGTAGTTCCGTCGCCTTTTGAAAGCACTTCTCGGCATCGTCGAAATAGTGCCGTTCGTCGAGCCGTTCACCCATTGCAAAATAGAAGACGGCCGGCTTCGCATCGAACTTTTCGACTTCTTTGGTCAGCGCGGTCAGCTCGTCCTTCTTCTTTTGAAACGCGAAGCAAGCGGCAATGCGTCCCAGAGTGCGCTCGTCGCGCGGATTGATCTTGCGCGCTCGCTCTAACTCTTTCAGTGCCGCGGTCACATCCTCGACGGCGAGATGCACGTCGGCTCGCAGCCGCAGGGCCGCGGGCAGTCTGGGATTGACGTTGAGCGCCTGTTCGGCAAGTCGTTCGGCGTCTTTGATTTCGAGCCGAGTCAAGGCCAACGCGCCCTTGGCGGCAAGCGCCTCGGCAGCACTGGAGTTGATCTTCAAGGCATTGTCGAAGGCCGCGAGCGCTTCGGGGCGATTGTATTTCTCCAGGAGTAACATGCCGGCCTGATACTCCGCCGGCCAGTATTGTTTGTCGTACTTGATGGCATCCTTATACACGTCGTTGAGGATGAACTCGAATTGATCGGGCAGCTTGTTCCAGCGCGCGTTTTCCGCCCCAGCCAGACCGACCCACACCAACTCTTCGGGATCTTTGATGGGATTATCTTTTTCATCGCGCTGCGTATAGGTGCGAACGAACCATTTACACTCGGCGTCGGCTTTGGGAATGTCGCCGCGATCGCGATAGATTTGCGCCCGCACCCAGCGCGCGAGAAACTGCTCCTTATTGGCATCGAGCGCGGCGTTGGCAGACTTCTCGGCTTCGTCCCAACGGCCGCGCTCGTACAACATCTCTGCCTGACGCCCCAACAAAACCGCCTCTTTCGGCGCGTCCTTCAGCGCCGCCGTCACAACCTCGAGTGCCTTGTCGTACTCGCCCGCGCTCTCCATGGCCCGGCTCATCCCGATGGTGGCCTCCGAGCGATGCTTCGCGTCCTTGGCCAACGACTCGTACGTCTCACGCGCTTCGCCGTAGTTGCCGCGCAGCCAGCTCTCGCGTGCCTCCTTCAGTGTTGGCGCGGCTGCGGCCAACGGTGAAAAACCGAGGAGAAAGATACAAACGAGCAATTGCTTTCTCATGGCGCTGCTTCTCGACGGATGCGGTGGTCGTCCTACAAGC
>JAJXWW010000071.1 GCA_021781415.1 Planctomycetota bacterium | reverse complement strand
TGGGGCCGATGGGCGAAGGTGGCAGTCGCGGCGTGGATCGTCGTCGTCGCCTCCGTGTGCGTGCGCGCGGCCCTGCATCCCTACAAGCGCACTCTGTACACGACTTGGGAACAAGCCGGAGCCGACTGGCAAGCCGGCCGCGATCTCTACCACAAAAGCTGGCGGCCCGATCAAGATCAGTTCCGCTACAGTCCGTTGACGGCGGCGTTGCTCGTGCCGTTGCACTATCTGCCGCTGCGCGTCGGTGGCGTTGTCTGGCGGTTGCTCAATGCCGCGGCGTTGACTGGCGGATTCGCTCTCTGGCTGCGGTCGGCTCCACGCAACCGCACGCGCGAGCAAAAAGGGCTATTGTTTATTCTTCTATCCGTTTTATCTCTCAGTAGTTTGAACAACGGCCAACCGAACCCGTTGATTCTGGGGCTGCTGCTCTTCGCGCTCGCCGCCGCCGATCGCGAGCGGTGGTGGATGTCGGCGGCGTGCGTCGCCCTGGCCACGGCGATCAAAATCTATCCCCTGGCTCTGGGACTGCTACTGGTGGCGGCGTATCCACGCCAATTCGCGCTCCGCTTGATGCTCGCGCTGGGTCTGGCTGCCGTGATGCCGTTCGCCCTTCAGCGCTGGGATTACGTCGGCGAACAGTACGCCCTTTGGATGGATCGTTTGGGAAAGGACGACCGCTGGTATTGGCCGCCGCACATGGCTTACCGCGATCTGTGGTCGCTCATCCGCATGGTTCATTTGCCGTTGACGCCGCTCGGTTATCGCCTGGTTCAGGTTGCCTGCGCCGCCGTCTGCGCGGGAGTGTGCGTGGCGATGCGTTGGCACGGCTTGCCGCGCCGCGAGATTTTGGCCGCGATTCTGATGTTGGGAACGTGTTGGATGACTCTGTGCGGCCCGGCGACCGAGTCCTCGACGTATGTGTTGCTGGCCCCGGCGTTGGCTTGGGCGGTTCATACCGGCGCGAGCGAGCCTTGGCCCCGTTACTTGCGTTGGCCAATCGGCCTGGCTTTCCTGCTGTTCCTAATCTGCGTCGTTCGCGGCCTTTGGCCGAACGTCAATCGAATTCACGGTTTGGGCTTGCAGCCGCAGGGAGCCTTGCTATTGAGTTTGGTTTACCTCGTGGTTTTCGCGCAATCGTTGACGCGATACCGAGAACATCGTTTGCGCGGGGACACGGTTGCCGCCGAGCCGTGGACAACGAATCGACGGGCGGGTTGAACGGAGTAGGGAAATGGCCGCGCCGCATTACAAGGTGAGCATCGTCTGTCCCGCTTTTGAAGAAGAGCAGGTGTTGCCGCGCTTCCACGCCGAACTCTGCGCAGCGCTGGCCGCCCTGGAAGACGAGTACGCCATCGAAATCCTCTACATCGACGACGGTTCGCGCGACGGAACCTTGCCCTATCTCCGTCGCTTGGCCGCCGAGGATGCGCGCGTCCGCTATCTGTCGTTCAGCCGCAATTTCGGCCAACAAGCCGCCTTGACCGCCGGCATGGAACACGCGACCGGCGATGCCGTTATCACCCTCGATAGTGATTTGCAACATCCGCCGAGTCTCATTCCGGTGTTGTTGGAACAATGGCGGGCCGGACACGATGTCGTCTTGACCTACCGCGAAGACGATCCGCGCCTCAGCTATTTCAAACGCATGTCGTCGCGGGCCTTCAATGCCGTCATGCACGGTCTGAGCGATACTCCGGTCAGCTCGGCAGCATCGGACTATCGGCTTCTGTCTCGCAAAGCAGTCGATGCCCTCCTGCGGCTGCACGAGAAACATCGCTTCCTGCGCGGCATGGTCAACTGGCTGGGGTTCCGCGCGACGACAGTAGCCTTCCACCCCGCCGGGCGCGGGGCGGGAGCGACCAAATACACGCTGCGCCGCATGGTGGCCTTGGCCGTCGATGCCATGCTGTCGTTCTCGAAATTGCCACTCCGACTGTCGCTCTTTCTGGGACTGTTGTGTTTCGTTTTGGGACTTGCCGACGGCTTATACGTCGTCGGCCGCGCGCTGTTCGGAGGTTCGTTCGACGGCTATCAGATCGTCCTTCTCGCGCTGTTCTTCGTCGGCGGCTCGATTCTGGGTTCGCTCGGCATCGTCGGCGAGTATGTGGGGCGCATCTACGAGCAAGTGAAAGCCCGGCCCTTGTATTTGCTCAAAGAGGCGTCGCCGGAGTTGGCGATCCTCCCTCTCGGATTGGACGCCTCGCCGTCCGCGGCTCGATCGAGCCGAGATGCCTCAGCGGCGTAAAAGTCGTTACGATTTGCTCAATCGGCAAAAGCATAGTAGGGTTAGACGGCGAACGAGTCCGCCAGTCTTGGTGGCGGTCTTCGGGGGTGGGTCTGGCTGTCCCGCTCGGATCGCAACGCCTTTCATCCTCGAAAGGGCAAACCGCGCGAAAGCACGGGACGCAAAGCTACGGGCCTGAGGGGTATTTCTCTCGTGGCGGCCGAGCTGCCGAAAGGGTGGATCGTGGCGAAGTGCCCGTCCATCCTCGACTTACGGCGACAGGATGCCGCACGAAGTCGCTTCGATCCGGGGCCGAGGGTTCTCCTCGGCACACGAGGGCTTGCCTTGCCTGAACCTCCGTGGGACAACTGAGATGTTTACTATGAGCATCTCTTTTATCCTACGGAGGTTTTTTGTCCGCCAACATCTTACCAACACCGGGGGAGTGACGAATAGCGATTATGCTCGCCACCTTGCGCGACGGACGCTACGAGCGTAGAATAGAAGAGAAGGGTAAGCGAAGGCAAATCGTCTTTGACAATCCTTAATCGAGAGGGATCGATCGTGCGCCGCATCATCTTTGTCATCTTGGGCGGCTTGGAACTACTCTCGGCTGCCTTGTTCGTGCATTTCGCCTGGCAAGTGCCCGGACGGCACGATGTCGAGGAGGCGGCCGTGCGAGCCGATCGTGTCACCCGCGGCGCGGGAGTGCAAGTCGAGCGCCTGCGCGATCAGTTTCGCTTGTTGCGCGAACGCCGACCGCAGATGCGCGCGTTGGCCCTGCGCTTGCAGTCCGAGATGCGCATTGTGGACGATCAATTGAAGGCACAAAAGATCGATTATGCGACCGTTAAGACGGTGAGCGACGCGCTGGGCGACGCGGCGGGTGGATTGGACGATCTTGAGGGCACTCTCGACCCCAAGGGCATGGAGCAGTTCGGTCGCGGCCTGCAAGCGACGGCCGATTTCTTGGAGAAACAGGTTGGCCCCGCCGCCGGACGCGCTGCCGCCGATCTCGATGCCACCGGCTCGGCGTTGCGCGACGACGCCAAACGATTGAGCGCTCTGCTCCGCGCCGCTCCCCCCGATCTGAAGGCCGCCCGCGAGATTCACGACAGCCTCGACAAATTCGATCTCGGTTTGGAACGGCTCCACTCCTTGCTGAAAGTCGAGCGCATCGACGCCATGCACGAGGGCTTTAAGGGACTGGAACAGTCGCTCCAAAGCGGAGCCGATCAGGTGGATCGATTGACGGGCTATACCTATCCGGTGGTGACGATGAACGGCTTCCGTCCGTCGGTCGAACAGCGTCCGTTTTGGCCGGAGGGCGAGAAGATTGCCGAGGGGATGCGGAAGGCGGCCAAGGGAGCCTCCGCGGGGACCGAAGAATTAGCGCAGTTGGCGAAGGATCTGCCCAAACTGCGGCAATCGCTGGTCGAGAGCCGCAAGGCTGCCGCCACGACCCGCGAAGCGTTGGCCGCTGCCCTTAAGCAACAGGACAAAGTCGAGGCGCTACTCAAGAGCGTGCCCGAGCACGCCGCGCGCCTCAGCGAACAATTGCCGGACTTAGCATCTTCGTTGTCGAAGATTCTCCGAGACACCTCGCGGCTACAGGAGATCGGCAAACTGCTGCGACAAACCGGAAACAGCATCGACTCGGCCATGCAGCATTGGCCCGAGATGCGGAAGAACCTGGGACGTTCATCCGTCCTGCTCCGCGCCGCGCAGAGCCAACTGAAGCACGTCTTGACGCATCGGGCCGAATATGAGGCGTCGTTGCAGCATACCTTGCTCTTGAGCCGCACCTTCTCGGCGGCGCTGCCGCTGTTGACCGAACAACTCGAAATGGAGTTGAGCGATCAAGAATTGGCTCTATCGAATCTCGACGATAGCATCAAAGATGTGCGCGATTCGCTGCCGAGCTACGCCTCCAGCGCGACGAACATCTTGCAAACCACGCGCTTGCTCTTACTGTTGATGGCGGCGATTTTCGGGCTGCACGGCGGCTATCTGTCCCTTGGCACGCGATGGGAACGACCGAAGCCGGCGTCGTAGACCGTGCGAGGCCCACACCGTCGGCTCCAGGGAAGCAGCGGGATTCGTTAATTGCGGATCGTCGAGCTAGGCATGTTATCGGGTGTGTCGAGAATGGCTTCGATCCATACGTCGATCAGCCGCGGCATCATCTGCCGCAACGGCATCGGTTGAATCTCAAGGGTCAAACTGTCCGGTCGACGAGTCATGCCGAACACCAACGGCTCTGCCGCTCCGCGAAACGCCTGCACTGTCTTCGTCTCCTTCAGCGATCGTAACACCGGCGGATTGGGTTCCTGAACACCGGGAGGAGGCGGTTTTCGTTCCGGCATCTTCATCATGGGAGGGCGGTTCAACTCCGCGAGAAGATCGAACGCCGCTTGCGTCGGCGACAGCACTCCGACGGCAACGGCCTCGTTGTCGATTCCCTTGACCGCTTCGGCAACCTTTGCACCTCCCAATAGTCCTTTTTTCTTCGCGCCGGCCTCCAGCGCCGCGGCGACGCGCTCGGCGTCGAGCCCGATCGCCACCACCGCGCCGCGGCGGCCAAAATGAATGGGCATCGGCAATCGTTTGCCCCTGCCACCGTCCAGACTCCCGATCCGCTGTCCGCCAACCTCCGAGGCGATCGGTTTCACCGCACTCTCTTCGCCGAGAGAAAGCAAGCGTGGCAGACCGTCCGATTCGAGTTTAGCGGCGGCGGCTTCGTCCTTGGCTTGGAGCAGCAACAGCGCGCCCTGCCCCGGCTTGGTAAGCCAATCTTTGGCGACGACGAATCCCATCCCCGTTAGGGGAGCCAGAACGTCCTTGTCGATATGAAAATCGAGTTTCTTCTCCATCTCGGCCAGCGCTCGACTCGGACGATTTTCGCCGCGCCGCCCATCGATCTCGTACAGCGTATCGAGGAGATTGAGGAGTGTTTTAATTTGTTTTTCGCCCTCGCCCAATCCTCCCGCAACTGCCAACAGCGCGTCGCTGGGCGCGTAGTGAAGCAAGTCGCGCGCGGCGGCGCGATTGGGCAGGAGACCCAAGAGAGGGCTATCGCTATCGGCGTTGAGGTCGAAGCGCATCCGTCCTTCGAGCGCGCCGTTTTGCACCGTCAGCGACAGCGTCAGATTGCGCACCGCATCCTTGCCCAGAACCGCCAGCAACGACTTGTTGAACCCGCTATCGGGGTTGCCGGGACGTTCTCCCAACTCGCCGATCTTCGCCTGAAACGCGGTCGTGTCGAGGTAGGCGAACAGACCGGGGCGCTCGCGCAGGACGGCAGCATCCTTATAGGCGCGAAGTCCGGTCAGGGAAGCCTCGACGCTCTTGCCCTTGGCACGACGAACGACCCCGTTCAACGCCTCGACCGAGCTACCCATCAAGATCGCCCCGGGCAAGCGTCCCACCGCAGGCCCAAAGTCTCGCTCCTCGAAGGCTGGTCCCGCAGCGCCCGGAGCGTCGGCCTTCATCCGTCGATAGATTCGCATCTGTTGCCGATAGAAGGGAACACCTTCGATCTCGCCTACTTTCCGGGCCGACGAGCCGGTCAGGAACATCTGCGTCACAATCCCCGGTAGATTGCTCGTTCCACTTTGTAGAAGGGCGGCAACGTGCGGCGTGTTGTCCTTATCGAACCCGGTAAGGGCGACGAAACCACCGCGCAAACGTCCCGCCTCCGCAAGCGACTCGGGACACAGAAAAAGCCCCAACACATTCAGCCGATCGCGCCGTAGATACGTCAGATAGCCTTGCTGCCTATCCTTGTCGCGCATCTTGGCCAATTGCTCCGGGATCGAATCGAGAGATGAGCCTTTCACGAGAAGACTGATCTCACGCGCCAACCGCGCCGGCTGACGCAATTCGAGACAGGCCAGGGTTTGCGCCGGCAACAGCTCGACGGCGTCTTTGTTTTGAGCGGAAGCAAAGGAAACGAGAATCGGCAACGCCGCCAAGGCGAGCCACGGAGTACGAGATGACATGGCGAACTCCCTCTAGGTAAGTCGAGTTGTGGGCCACGAACGACGTCGTGTCAGATTAGCCGATGGGAGTGCGCGTTGCCAGAAAAATGTTGGAATCGTTACGGATCGAAGCGGCGCGCGTCTACTTCAATGGCAACGGTTTGCGTGCGCGCGGGATCGACCCGAATGTTTTGGGTGGTCTCGACGGGGGGGCGAAAGGTCAGACGGCAGATGAACGCCGTCTCTGCATCCAACTCGCGGGATGCCTCGTGCCAATCGGGCAGCCAACACACCAATTCGTAGCGTCCGGGCGGCACTTGGGGCAAGACAAATCGCCCCTTGGCGTCGCTGCGGGTGTAATAGGGATGATCGGCCACAAAGAGATAGCCGCGCATCCAAAAGTATCCGCATCCGCTACTCATTTCCACGAATCCCTCCCGATCGAGGCGGTGCGTGCTGGAGCAATCCGCGTCGGGAAACGCGCGCGCGAAGAAGGCCGCCCCGCGAACGCGCAGCGATTGAAATAGGGCTTGACGGGACACCATCTCGATGGCGTCTCCGCGGCGGACGAAACCGGATTGGCCGTCGAACTCTCCCTGACAGACGTGAATATGATCGTCGCGGAACTCGACGCGCGCGGGTGGATGATCCCAGGCGCGCGCGCGGCGCGGGTCGATGCCCTTTAGGTAGATCACCGCGCCGGCCACCCCTTTTGTAACGGGGTCGATGGCGGGCCGATGCGGATTGGGCCATTCGTGTTGCGGTTCGCCGCGATGCTCGTTTCCCGGACTCCGAGGCGAACGATAGGGCGGCACATTGGGAATCGATCCTCGCCACCTCACCTGTCCGCGAATGGTCCCCGCGCTGGCCGCCTCGAAGTCGCATCCCACTTCGGCATCGGTAACGGGAGCGTCGTCCGCGTTTTGCAGCGCCAAAGGCTCGTCGCAGCCGGACGCCCCAAACAAAGAGAGGCCGCAAACGAGGCAAGTGAGGACGCTTCTGGACACGAGAACTCCATTCGTTCGTGGATCGGGCCTTCAAGCCCGACCGCGTTGGTCCGTCGGATCGGGCGACGCAATCCGCGGCGGGGGAGGATGTACCCAAGGAACGCGAATGAGACAAGAGCGAACGGATCGCCCTTGTTCGCGCGAGCCGGTCGCGGCTATAATCGCTCGCCTGAAATGGTCCCCAGAGGGGCTCGCTCTCCCACGAGGATTTGCCATGCCGGGGTACGCTGTCTGGTCGCGGAAGTTTCTCGGTATTCTCTTCTTGCTGGTTCTGTTGGGCGGCGGGGTCGTGGCCTGGCGCGAGCGCACGTCGCTGTTGTCGTGGTTTTATATCCGCAATCTCGCAAACTCGACGGACGCCAATCGTTCGCGCTGGGTGGGGCGAGTGGCGAATCTGGGCGAGGCGGCGTTGCCCGGCTTGTTCGAGTGCCTGGCGCAGCCCGATCCCCGCGTGTGTGCCAACGCGCGAGCGGCTCTCGAATATCTGGCGCACTCGTGGGGCGAGACCGACGCGCGCACCGTGGATTTGGCCGCTCGGCTGGCGCGCGAGTATCCGCGTTTCAGTCCGGCGGGCCAAAAGCAGACCGTCGAGTTGGCCGTTACCTGGTTTCGCAAGCCGGTGGGCAAGCTCGACGGCTTGGCGTCGGCGTGCGCGCCACTGATCGGCTCGTCGGCCTCGGTGGACGATGAAGAAGTGCTTGCCGGGGCGTTGGAATTGTGCGCTCTGCTGTTGAATCGACCGGCCGAACCGGATTCGCCTCAAGCCGCCCGACCGTTGGACCCCGCGCGGAGATTGATCGTCGCCGCCCTGCACGCGCACACGATCGACAATCGAATGCAGGCCGTCCGATTGACCCTGTCACCCGGTATGACGGAGGTACTGGAAGAGGCCGCGACGCTGCTCGGCGATGAATCGCCGTTGGTTCGCCGCGCAACTCTCGTGGCCGTCGCCGAGGCGCGCGACATCGTTCACGACGATCAATTGCTGCCCTGTTTGCACGATACCGACCCGGAGATACGCCGTCTGTGCGAGCAAGTCCTCATCGCGCGCGGCTTGCGCCGAGAATACATCGAACTGGGACGCCTTCTCACCGATGCCAAGCCCTCCAAACGCTTGCAAGTTCTCGATCGGCTGCGGGAATCGACCGAACTGGATCCGGGCTTGTGGCTGCGCCGTCTCAGTCACGACCCGTCGCCGTCCGTTCGTGTCGCCGCCATCCGCGCCATGACCCAACAATCGTTCGTCGATCTCAGCGAGCGCATCGACGACATGGCCCGCAACGATGCGACGCCGACCGTTCGTCAGCTGGCGCGCTATTACCTCAATGGCCCGCGCCGCCGTCCTCCCGCCCCGGCCTCCCTCCCTCCGCGCTAACCCTGGCTCCTCGTGATTCACTTCCCCTCCTTCGGGAGTTTTCTTGAAAGAGCTAGAGCTATCGGCTAGAATCAGGTGATTTGAATGGAACAGGAACCTATCGCCTTCGCCCGGCGTTCGTTCGCCGCGCGTGCAGTTTGGGAGGGAAGCACATGCCCGCACTCCAGATTCTCAATGGCGAGGAAGAAGGGAAGCTTCTTCCGCTCGACGAAGATCGCTTCGTCCTCGGTCGCGATGTGGACTGCCAATTTCGGATTGCCCACGACTCGGTCAGCCGCAAACATGCCGCGATTCTACGTCTGCAAGGCCGCTATTACATCGAAGATGGCGACAATGCCGGCAGACCGAGCCGCAATCACACTTACGTCAACAATCGAGTCGTTACCGCGCGCACTCCACTCAAGCACAACGACCGCATTCGCATCTGCGATTTCTTGGCCGTGTTTATCGATCGGATGCCCACTCCAAGCGAGAGCGAACAATCTCCCGATTCGGACGAGGTGGAGATGGGCACCTCCACCGTCGAAGCCACCCTCAGCCATAGCAGCGATTTGTTGCTGGATACGCAACCGGCTGAGAAACTCCGCCATCTTCTCGAAATAAGCGGCAATCTCAACAAAACCCTTGCGATCGACGCGCTGATGCCCAAGATCGTCGATAGCCTCTTTCAACTGTTTCGACAGGCGGATCGCTGTTTTGTGATTCAAGCCGAGGAGGGTACCAAGCGTCTGCTGCCGCGGGTCGTGCGCACGCGCCGCGCCAACGACGAAGCCAACGCCCGCCCCAGCAAAACCATCGTGCTTCGCTGTCTGGAGAACGCGCAGGCGTTTCTGAGCGACGACGCCAGCCGCGACGACCGCGTTCCGCTGAGTCAAAGCGTGGTCGATTTTCGCATTCGCTCGGTGATGTGCGTGCCCCTCTGTTCGCCGGACGGCAAGGCGTTCGGCGTCATTCAATTGGACACGCAAGATCGCAATAAGAAGTTCACGCAAGAAGATTTGAAGCTGCTGTGGGGGGTGGCGAACCAAGCGGCCATCGCTCTTGAGAACGCTCGTCTGCACGAGGAAGCCGTGTCCCGCGAGCGCCTGCGCCGCGATCTCGAACTGGCCACCCGCGTGCAACACAGTTTCTTGCCCAGCAGTTTGCCCAAGGTTCCGGGCTACGAGTTCTTCGCATACTATCAAGCGGCGCAGGCGGTGGGCGGCGACTATTACGGCTTCATCCCCTTGCCGCACGGGCGCTTGGCCGTCGCGGTCGGCGATGTGGCCGGCAAGGGGGTCGCCGCCGCTCTGCTCATGGCCAAGGTGTCTTCCGACGCGCGCTTTTGCTTTCTCGCCGAGATCAATCCCGCTCAAGCCGTCGGTCAACTTAACGACGAGTTGTATCCCTTTACCAGTCCGATGGATCGCTTCGTCACCTTCGCCGTCGTCGTTCTCGATCCGGAACGGCACCTCGTCACCCTGGTCAGCGCGGGCCATCCGTCGCCGCTTCTGAATCGCAAGGGAGAAGTCGAGCTGCGCGACGCAGTCTCCAAAGAAACGGCCGGCTTACCCTTGGGCATGATGGAAAGCTGCGTCTACGATTCGTGCCAGATCGAACTTCAACCCGGCGATAATCTGCTCTTGTTCAGCGACGGCGTCCCCGATGCCTTGGATGCGAGAAACCAATCGTTCTCGATGAAGGGGGTGCAAAAGATCGTGGCCGAGACCAAAGGCGTCTCTGCTCCCATCTTGGGAGAACGCCTCATCAAAGCCGTGCAGCAACACGCGGCAAACCGCGACCCGCACGACGATATCACTCTCGTTTGTTTGGGCCGAACTAGCTGAGGAGCGAGAGCGTCTAGACAAACCATAATTATCCCAAGCGTTACGGCGAATGCAACCGGAGACAGTTTGCATGCGCATCCTCTATCTGGATGATTCTGGAAAAATCCATCCGAACGATCCAGCGAAGTTCGTCGTCTTTGCTGGATTCTCAGTCGATGAGGAGAATTGGCACAACCTCCTTCGGCACATCGCT
Organism: Planctomycetota bacterium; assembly: GCA_021781415.1. Lineage (GTDB taxonomy): Bacteria > Planctomycetota > Planctomycetia > Gemmatales > Gemmataceae > JAJPHU01. Next base: position 2,018 of record JAJXWW010000071.1, on the reverse strand, counting down.
GGAGCGAAGGGCAAGCACTTTCCGCACCGTGGCAGTCCGCACGATTGGGAGATCAAGAGCGTGGATTACATCGACAGCAATAACTGGAAGCGACAGAAAAAACGGCAGTTCTGCCTTGCTTTCCCTGGCATCCTTCGCGGCAACGGTTGCTACGTCTATGCGGTCTCGCTGGAGAAGGCGAAAGCAAACGACGCTTTACACGAGGAAAAATTCGTCCCCTTGGCCTTTCAACGCCTCATCGCCAAGTTCAACGATGAGATCAACGTGGCAGACACTACCGGCTCCATCGTCTGCGACTGGTCTACTCATCAAATGGATCACCACCTGACGAAGTGCGTGAACACGATGATCTTCACCCGCTATATGACCCGGCTGCGTGGTAGCGTCACCTACGGAAGCTCGCACGCCCTCCCACCGCTCCAAATCGCTGACCTGATAGCTGGCACGTTGCGCCGCTCGCTCGAAGGACGATCGGATCTCGATGGGCTTGCCGAAGCATTTCGAGGCTTGCGATACAGAAATCTTGGGCAGCGCGACACCTTCGGGTACGCGGTCGATAGTGTTTTCAAGCTCTTCTGACGAGGGGGAGCAAAAGAAAAGGGCCGTGGTCGCTGACAGCGGCCACGGCCTGCGTACTCTCGTGATTACCTGCATTCGGAGCGAATGCTCCTACTAGATAAAGCGAGAGAGTACCTATGCTTTATAAACCCTATCGGTATCGGCGTCAAGGAAACAGCAACATTTCCGAATTATTGAATTAACTTAACTCTTCAGAACGGCTTACGCCGGATGGCACTTCCGTCGCTTACGAAGAGGCGAACCGAGAGGCCCCTCTCCCACTGACGTACAGTGGGAGAGGGGAGCTTAGCTTATGCGACAGCCTCTTTACTTGCTGGGCTGCTTGGGGTCGGCCGGCTTTGTGTCGGCCGGCTTGGTTTCGACCGGGTTCGTATCGGAGCTTGTCACTTCGGTCGATTGCGATTGCGACAGGGTGACACTCGTGAGTTGTCCGCCGATTTCGATATCCAGGGTGCCGTTCAAATCGATGGAGGTGGTCGATTTCTCGACGCGTCCCTTTTCGCGATTGAACAGGACGGTCCCCTTCGAGTTCTTGCTCTCCAGTTTTGCCCCCTTGATGCGGAACGGCAAGCCGCCCGCGCTTTCGCTGGCCTTCTCCGGCGGCAAGTACGTCAGTTTGGTATCGATGCCGATCTTGTCGAGGTTTTTATTCGCGGCATCGGCACCTTCGTACTTGTAAGTATATTCGTTGGTGTACTTGCCGATCGGCCCCATGTCGAGCGTGGTGGCCTTCTTCCACGTCTTGCCGATTTCGACGGCTCCTTCGGTGGGAATGACGTTAAAAGTCGGCTCCGCCATCTCGCGCAGCGCATCTTCGCTGAGAATCTTATTCAGCAACGGCTGCATCTGTTTGTTGGCGTTGACCAGCTTCTTGACGAACTCATCGCGGCCATCGATCTTCAAAACTTTATACGTCTTGCGATCGAGCGTCACGGTGAACGTAGAGTTGTTGAGCGCTTGGAAGAATTGGCCGAGAGGGTTGTTGGCGTTGTTGGCACCCGGAGCCGTCGAGTCGTAACGGATGGGGCTGCCGCCGATGTCGATGTCCATTTTCACGCCGAGAATCTTCTGCTCCAAGATCACTTTGTCGCCTTCTTCCTTGATCGGCGTCCAGCTGAAATAGAAGGTTTGCGTCTGTTTCTGCGTCACGTCGTTGCTCATCACCTTCATTTTCTGATCGGTCGTCGTCGTCATCGTCTGATAGAAAGGCTTGAACTTCCAGGCGAGCGCGACCTTGCCACCGGCATCTTTCTCCTTGGGAGCGTCTTTCTCCTTCGGAGCATCCTTCCCCTTGGGAGCGTCTTTCTCCTTGGGAGTGTCCTTCCCCTTGGGAGCGTCTTTCTCCTTGGGAGTGTCTTTCTTGGTGTCCGTTTTGACTGGTTCCTTCTTGGTCTTGTCGTCTTTCGCTTGACCGAACAGATCCACGGCGACAAAGGGCA
>JAJXWW010000019.1 GCA_021781415.1 Planctomycetota bacterium | reverse complement strand
AGGCGAACCGGCGGCGTCAGCCGCCGGGTGCAGTTCCCCCAAGGCGAACCGGCGGCGTCAGCCGCCGGGTGCAGTTCCCCCAAGGCGAACCGGCGGCGTTTGTTGAAGCGCTACCCGGCGGCTGACGCCGCCGGTTCGCCTTAATTGGGGGGAGGAGCCGATTGAAGGCTTAGCGTGTTGGGAATCTCCGTGGACGATACCCGTGGAAGAGGAAGGCGGAGGATGAAGAGACTGCCCTGTCCCGGTTGACTGCGTACCAGGATGTCGCCGCCGTGTTCGCGGAGAATCTTTCGGCTGACGGCCAGTCCCAGGCCCGTGCCGCGCGCGCCTTTGGTGCTGACGAACGGTCGAAAGATGTCGTTGATCTTTTCCAGGGGGATGCCGGGGCCGTTGTCGCGCACTTCGATGCGGACCCATTCCGCGTCGGATTCTTGGGCGGTCGAGACTTGGACGCTCGGCGATTCCGCTTCCTCGACCGCATCCAAGGCGTTTCCGAGAATGTTCAAGAGGGCGCGATGAATGCCTTCTGGATCGGCGGGACATTTTGGCAGCGTCTCGTCGAAGCGAACGGTCAAGGCGATCCCCAGTTCTTTGGCGCGCGGAGCCAACAGTTCGACGGTATCGCGGGCCGTGGCGTTGAGGTCCGCAAGTTCGATGTTCGGCTCGCGCTCCTTGGAATAGCTGAGCATGTCCATGACGAGGTCGTAGATTTTGCCCTGGTTTTTCTCGATGTTCTTCCAGCCCTGTTGCAGCAAGACCGCATCCATGTCCTTGAGTCCCAATCTGAGGATCTCGCTGCCGCTCCGCAGCCCTTGGAGAATGTTCTTGATGTGATGCGAGAGCGCGGCAATGGTTTGGCCGACCGCCGCCAAGCGCTCCGCTTGCACCATCGCCTGATAGTAGCGCGTTTCCTCAACGGCCAAGGCGGCATGATGGGCCATTGCGCCGGCAAGATACAGATGCTCGCGCGTGAACTTGTTGGCCGACTTACCGGCGGGCAGCGGGGAGCCGAGCGGATCGCGCGACGGCGTGCGCGCATCGAGATAAAGAAGCCCCAGCGTTTCGTGACGCCCCTTCATGGGTACGCAGATAATCTCGCTGATGCCGTGGCGAACGATGCTCTGCACCGCCTGAAAGCGTTCGTCGCGGGCCACATCGGACACGAGAACGCCCTGTTTCTCGCGGAGGACGTAATCCATGAGGGTTCGGCTGATGGACATCTTTTCTTGGCGATTGAGACCATCGCGCCAGCGCACCGCTTTCGGTTGGAACTCGGCAAGGGCGAGCTTCGGCGTATCGTCCTCGTCCCCCTCCCGCTTTCCGGGAGGAGGCGGAGTGAGGGGGGAAGAGGACACGGGCGAATCGCGCAGCATGATGCAGCCGCGGTCGGCATCGAGGTGGCGAAAGATCAACTCCAAGATGCGATCCAGCAGTTGATTGAGATCGAGAATATGGCTGACGGCCTGGGTGGCCTGATACATGAGGTTGGCCAGGGCATTTTGCAGCCACGGTCCCTCCGCCTGTTCCGGATGGGCGAGAATCCGGCTGCCTTCCGTCTCGCCGATGGATTGGACGATGGCCGACGGCAGTTCGAGATCGTGGCGGGCGATGAGGCTGATGCGGTCGGCAAGATCGCCGCGCGGCGAGTCCCAAACGCCGGAGCGAGCTCCCGCGGTATAGACGAGAATCGTCTGGCCAATTTGAATCTGATCGCCCGTTTGAAGCAGCACATCGCGGATCGATTGCCCGTTGACGAACGTGCCGTTGGCGCTGTTGCGATCGACCAGGCGATACCCCTCGGCAGAGTGGGCAAACTCGGCGTGGCGGCGCGACACCTCCGTATCGTGCAGCCGAACGCGGTTGGTCGCGTCGCGTCCGATGCCAACGCGCTCGCCACTCAACGCAAACTGTTTGCCTTCATCCACTCCCTTCGTCACGATTGCACGAGGCAAAACCGTTCCCTCCCCATCGAAATCTTTGCCGCTCTTGGAAAATACTACCGTCGTTCAACCGTACCCCCCCGGCGGGCGGAATGTCAAGAAGAAGACGAACGAGAACCCGCTTTCGTTCGTTCATGCACTTTCATTCATACGTTCGCTCTTGCAACGCGAGGAGCATCTCGGTATGGAATCGCACGTTAATCGGAAATAGGATTAAAGTTTTCGTTCACGACACTCGCCGGTCGACCGCTCGCTTGCGAGACCGTTTCTGCGGGGAGGCGGAATGGATCGATTGAATAAAATGGGCATCGTTCTGGCGCTAACCGGAACGATGCTTGTTTTCCTCTCGCTGGGCGCAGTCAGATTATGCGCCCAGGAGGGGGTCGGCGACGTATCGTCCTCCGAGGAATCGGAGCCGAATACCGATCCGGATGGCCCCGATTGGCGCATGCGCATCGAGCAACAGTTGCGCCGGTTGGAATCGCGGAACAACCGTCTGCAAAAGCGCTACGACCAACTGTCGAAGCAATACAACCATCTCCAGAAACAGGGGTCGGAGGGGGTTTTCGGCATCGTTCCGAATAATCCGGACGGCAAGGGCATCCCCAACGGCGTTCAATTTCGCCCCACGTTGGCTTTCCTGCAAGACGATGGAGATGGCTCCGAGGGAAGCGATCCGAGCGAGGCAAAATCGGCGGAAAAGAAGCAGAAAAGAACCTCCGACGATCTGGAAGGTCAAGAGGAGGAGGAGAAGGAGGAAGCTCCGATTACCATCGCGCCGCCGCGCAGGCCGCGCCGCCAATCGGGTCTCGGTGGTGCCGGACAGATCATCGAAGACGCGCCGCGTCAAAACATGGAAGCCTACGTCGATCTGTTGGGTTCCTACCAGCGGAACATGAGACCCCCGCGAATGCCGGCATCCGTCTCTTTCCGCGAAGGACTTGAAATTCGCAGCGCCGACGATTTCATCACCTTCGAATTTCACAACCTAACGCAGGCGGACTATCGCGATTTCAGCAACACCGGCGACGCCTTGCACAACAATTTCGTCATCCCTCGCCAACGATGGTACCTACAAGGACAACTCACGCCCTACGCCTACTATTACACCGTCATCAATCGCGGTTATGGACCGCTCGATGTTCTCGATTCGTGGGTCGATTTCAACTTCGCCCCGCGCTACAAGGAGAAATTTCAAATCCGCGTTGGCCGCATGAAGACGCCGTTTTCCTACGAATATATCAAAATATCGGAAAGCGATCTGATCGCTCCGGAGCGATCGTTGTTTATCGGCAACTTCGCCGGCAACCGCCAAATCGGTGCCATGATGCACGGCCAGCTTTTCGAACGCCAAATGGAGTATTTCGTCGGTGCCTTTAACGGACCACGCCGTTCCTTCCAAGGTTACGACAACAGTAAAGATCTCTATACCTTTCTCAATTTCAAGCCGTTTTTGCATTCCGGATTAGATTGGCTGGAGCAGTTGAATTTAAGTACTTCCTATAATGTGGGAAACGAGCATAGTCCGTTGCAACCGGCATTCTTGACGACGGCAAACGATCAATCGCCGTCGGCAAACGCACAAAACGTATCGCCGACCTTTCTGGAATTCAACAACGGAGCTTTTGAAAACGGCATGCGCATGGCCTGGGGAGGAGATCTAACCTATTATTATAAAAGCTTTACGTTGACGGCCGGCTATCAAGGTGGCTATCAACAGTATTCTTTTAGCAGTCAAACGCTGCCCTCCACGAAGAACTTTTTGCTCGGAACCGATGCCTTCGTCGGATTTGGGAGTACCCAACGGACGACCGTGCCGTTGGAAGGATGGAACGTCGCGCTAACCTATTTCATCACCGGCGAAGAGATCACGCGGCGCGTCTATTTGTTGGAGCCGAAGCGACCGTTCGGATTTTACAACGGGCGGCTCAATCCGGGAGCCATCGAATTGTTCTCGCGCGTTTCCAATCTGCAACTGGGCAGCCAGATTTTCACCGACAATCTGGCGAATCCCGCTCTGTGGAGCAATAAGGCTACTGCCGTGGACACCGGCGTCAACTGGTATCTCAACAATTACGTTCGCATTTATATCGACTGGCAGCACGCCATGTTCGGCTCGCCCGTCTACCTAGGCACGAACCACTATACCAAACATGAGAATCTCTATTGGCTTCGCACCCAAGTCTTCTTCTAACAATACACTGTTTGGTTAGCCGCGACGCACAGCGGAGCGTGGGACAACGCGCTCCGCTGCGCGTCGCGGCTAACCAAGATCGTTCGTTGGTTGCAACCCGAAAAGAATCCGCTCTCATTGAGGGAACCAGAGTCGCAAGCCTTCTCGCGGGAAGCTATACTACCACTATCCCCCTCGCTGGGTTCCTCGGCAGTCTCCCCGCACTCAGGGGAGAAGGGGCTTTGCAGATGCGCTTTACGGGAGTCTCACCGTGCCTCCTTATCGTCGAATGGGATCGTTGCCCCGCAAACGGCATATCGCGCATCGGCATGAGCCGGGCTACCGCAACGAGGGCATTTACTACGAAGAAGTCGTCACCACTGCCGGCTTCGGTCGGGCTTACAGCATCGTCTACCACCTGCGTCCGCCGACGCGCGTTCGCAGGGTCGAACCGGCGGGCCGATGGAATTTGGAGTTTGCCGAGGAACCGATGCTTCGGCACCACCATCTGAAATCGGGGGCGATGAAATCGTCCGGCGATGCCGTCACGGGCCGCGTTCCGCTCATGGTCAATGCCGACGTGTCAATCGCGCGCTGTCGTCCCGCGCAGCCGCAAGCCGAATTGTATCGCAATGCCGCCGCCGATGAGGTGTTGTTCGTCCACAAGGGACGGGGCACGCTGACGAGCATGTTCGGCGTGCTGCCGTTCAAACCCTACGATTACATCGTGATCCCCCACTGCACGACGTATCGGCTCGATTTCGACGCCGACATTCAGCCGGATCTCTTGGTCGTGGAGGCCGCGAATAGCGTGATGATTCCGCCACGCTATCTCAATCCCGACGGGCAGCTACGGCTCGGCGCTCCGTACAGCGAGCGCGATTTGCACGGGCCGAGTGAAACGATAACGATCGACCGCGAGGAGGAAGTCTCCGTCCTCATCAAGGACGGCTCCCGTCTGACGCGCTACGTCCTGGCGCAGCATCCGTTCGACGGGGTTGGCTGGGATGGCTTCGTTTATCCTTTCACCTTCAATGCCGACGATTTCGAGCCGATCACTGGAACGATCCATCAGCCGCCTCCGGTGCAACAGACTTTCGAAGCGGAGGGTTTCGTGATCTGCACTTTCGCCCCGCGGATGCTCGATACGCATCCCGAAGCAATCAAGGTTCCCTACGCCCATTCCAACGTGCAAGCCGATGAAGTGCTGTATTATGTGCGCGGCCAATTCGGCAGCCGGCGCGGAGTCGAGGAAGGGTCGTTCACGCTCCATCCGCACGGCATCCCGCACGGCCCCCATCCGGGAACCATCGTCGCCAGTCGATCCATGACGCACACCGACGAACTCGCCGTGATGATCGACACGATGCGGCCGCTGCGCTTGACGCGGCAGGCTTCGGACATGGACGATGCCAATTATCCTTATAGTTGGCTGGAGTAACGGTCTTCCCACTTCGTCGTCAGCGGGGTAAACGAGCGATACAGTCCCTTTTGATGCGATAGAGGCGAACGTCGAGGCGCGACCCGCGTCGATGGCGCAAGGGCGGCGTGCCGGAATAGTAATAGATGAGCGTGCGCAGCGGCACTTCGTCGTCTATCGAAAGAGTGTCCTGGAACTTCATGTCTCGTTCGTCGAGATCCAACGATTGTTGCGGAATGGCCTCGTCGGGCACAACCAGCCAATCGCCCCGATGAAACTGGCTCGGCGGCAGCAATTGCGCGGACTCATCGTCGAGCAACGGGACGGCTTGTTTCATGCCGACCTCTTCGGCGTAAAACTGAAACCCCCAATAGCCGGCGTACCAGACAACGGCGTTCGCATCTTCCTCACGAATGCGGTCGAGGGCGCGATAAGCGGCCTGTTGCTCGGCCCGCGCCTCAACAAAATCGACAACCCAATAGCCAAACCCCAGGAGAATCGTGGCAGTGACGAGACTCGTTAACAATCTCTTTGGACGGTTCTCCATTGGATATTGCTCGGCGTAATATCCGAGGAACAACGTCGAAGCCACCGTGAATCCCATGATGCGACGCACGGCGGCGAACGGGCTGAGAACGAAGTAGCCGCAAAGTTCGAGAACGACCCAGAGAATTAAAAACCACGCCGTGCGCCCCTGAGTCGAGAACGCGGGCAGCATCGGCTCGCCTTGCCTCGGATGCAACAAACGCCAAGCCGACAGTCCCAGACACGAGACGACCGCAACTCCGGCGATGGGAAAGAGAGTCCCCGTTAGCGGTAGGTAATCGTAGCCGAAATCGACGAGAACCGGATCGTACCAACCGATCGGCAAATAAGGCAACACAGCGAGGAAAACAGCGAGGAGAAGCGTTCGACCCGAGGCGCGTCCCACCAACAAAGCCAACAGCGACAGCGACGGAACGACGGCTCCGAGAATGGGAAAGAGGCACGGAAACAGAGATAACTTCACTTCAATAGTGCTGGGCGAATGCGTGAGATGATAGAGAAAATGAGATTGCCCATAGCGGAGAATGAGAAAGAATTCCCAGGAGCAGAAGACGAGAGCGGCGGCGGCGGTAGCGGCTGCTCCAAGCCGAAGCCGATGAAACAAGGTGGAGTAAACCAGCACCACGACGGGCGCGAGAACCCCCGTATATTTCGTTTGCATGGCCAGTCCGGCAATCGCCCCGGCGAACAGCGCCAAAGTCAACGAATTGCGATCGGAGGAGCGAAAGAAAAGCGCCAGCGACGCCAGTACCAAAGCCAGGGCCGGTACGTCGATCATAAGGTTCAAACTCGGCAAAAATACCGGCGATAGCACCGTCATCAGGAGTAGGGGCATGGCCGAGGAAGGAGCGAATCGGCGCAGCAGAGTCGCCAACGAAGCCACGAACGACAGCACGAAGGGGAACAGCCACAGTTTCCACAACACCGGGCGTTCGCCGAACAGTCGAATACCCAGCGCCCACCATGCGGGCAGCACCGGCGGGGCCAGAACTTTTAAGGCAGGCAACGGATCGCTAAAGTAGAGGAGAGTGTGTCCGTAGGGATCGAGTGGACGAGCGGCAAACTGGCGGGCGAACGAGCAGTACGTCGTATCGTCGACGTGCAGCGGTTTCAGGGCGTTGAGGCCGGTGAGAAGGAGCGACAACGCCACGAGGGGCAAAGAAGTCTTCATCGAGCCGATTCTATTTCTTTTCCTCTAGGAAGCGATCTTGCAAGGCGCACACGGTCCACGGTCGTTGTCGACTGGCGCGGCAGGCTTCGATGGCGGCGTGGGCCGCCGACAGGGTGGTGATGCACGTCACGCCGTTGGCCACCGCCGCCGAGCGAATCTTGCCCTCGTCCGTGCGCGATCCCTTGCCGCTGGGCGTGTTCAAGATCAACGAAATCTGTTTGTTCTTCATGCAGTCGATGAGGTTGGGCCGCCCTTGTTGCAACTTGTTCAACTCTTCGACGGCGATACCCGCCGCGCGCAGCGCTTTAGCCGTCCCGCGCGTGGCCAACAGTTTGTAGCCCATTTCCACGAGCGCTCGAGCGATGGGGATTACCTCGTGCTTGTGCCGCTCGGCCACGGACACGAACACTTGCCCGTCTCCCGGTTGCGGCAAGGCGCTGTTGGCCGCCATCTGACTCTTGGCGAACGCCAACGGGAAACTATCGTCGATGCCCATGACTTCGCCGGTCGAACGCATCTCCGGGCCGAGGATGATGTCCACGCCGGTGAACTTGTTAAACGGAAACACGCTCTCTTTGACCGAGTAATGTTTCGGAGTCACTTCCTCGAACAATCCAAGTTCGTCGAGACTCTTGCCGACCATGACCAGCGAGGCCAAGCGAGCCAGCGAGATGCCGGTCGCTTTGGATACGAACGGCGCGGTGCGGCTGGCGCGCGGATTCACCTCCAAGACGTAGACCGTGTTTCCTTGCACGGCGAATTGGACGTTCATCAAGCCCTTGACGTTCAACTCTTGAGCCATGGCGCGCGTTTGGCGTTTGATCTCCTCGATCACATCGACCGGCAAGCTGTACGGCGGAATGACGCAAGCCGAGTCGCCGGAATGGATACCGGCTTCCTCAATGTGCTGCATCACCCCGCCGATCAGCGTGCGCGAGCCATCGCTGAGGCAATCGACATCGACCTCGACCGCCGACTCCAAAAACTTGTCGATCAGGATCGGTTTGCCCGGCGACACGTCCATCGCATAGCCAACGTATCGGCTCAACCCCGTCTCGTCGTAGACGATCTCCATCGCTCGCCCGCCCAGGACATAACTGGGCCGCACCAATACCGGATAGCCGATACGGCGAGCCACATGAATCGCCTGTTGCAGATCGAGCGCGGTACCGTTGGCCGGTTGCTTCAAACCGAGCCGCTGTACCATCGCTTGAAACTGTTCGCGGTCTTCGGCGCGGTCGATACTATCCACGCTGGTACCGATAATCGGCGCGCCCGCCGCTTCCAGTCCGCGCGCCAGATTCAACGGCGTCTGCCCGCCGAATTGCACGATCAGCCCCTTCGGCTGCATGGCATCGCAGATATTTAAGACATCTTCTGTAGTTAATGGCTCAAAGAAGAGATGATCGCTGGTGTCATAATCGGTCGAAACCGTCTCCGGGTTCGAGTTGACCATAATCGTTTCGTAGCCCTCGCGCCGCAACGCGAACGCCGCCTGACAGCAACAATAATCGAACTCGATGCCCTGTCCGATGCGATTCGGCCCCCCGCCGAGGATCATAATGCGATCCTTGTCCGCAAGCGGCTTGGTCTCATTATCAAAATGAGCCGCGTTGCTCGGCGAACCGGCTGCGTTAGCTGACGGGTATGGCGAACCGGCTGCGTTAGCTGACGGGTATGGCGAACCGGCTGCGTTAGCTGACGGGTATGGCGAACCGGCTGCGTTAGCTGACGGGTATGGCGAACACCCGGCAGCTAACGCTGCCGGTTCGCCGGATTCGATCGGCGTTTCATAGGTAGAGTAATAGTACGGCGTGTATGCCTCGAACTCGGCGGCGCAGGTATCGACGAGTTTATACACCGGCACGACGCCCAGTTCCTTGCGCAATCGTCGCACTTCCATCTCGGTCGAACGCCACAAGAACGCCAACTGTTTATCGGCGAAGCCGTACTGTTTCGCTTCCAACAGAAGCTCGCGGATCGCCTCATCGTTGCCGCGCGTCCGCACGAGATCCGCCGCGCCGCGCAGCCGATCCTCCATCGCCACGATTTCTCGAATGTTGTTCAGGAACCAGAGGTCGATCTTCGTCTGCTGATGGATTTCCTCCAACGACAGCCCCGCCTTGAAGGCATAGCGAATGTACCACATGCGCTCGGCGGTCGGCGTGGCAAGGCGGGCGTAAATATCTTCGAGGCTCGGCTGGCGCGGCGTGCCCCACAAATCGCCGCGCGAACAGCCCAGACCGAAACTGCCCGTTTCCAGTCCGCGTAACGCCTTTTGCAGCGATTCCTTGAACGTCCGGCCAATCGCCATCGTCTCGCCGACCGATTTCATCTGCGTCGTCAGGGTCGGGTCGGCATCGGGAAACTTCTCAAAAGCCCAACGCGGCACCTTGGTCACGACATAGTCGATGGTCGGCTCGAAACAGGCCGGCGTCTCGCGGGTAATGTCGTTGCGCAGCTCGTCGAGCCGATAGCCGACGGCCAACTTGGCCGCGATCTTGGCGATGGGAAAGCCGGTCGCCTTGGAGGCGAGCGCGCTCGACCGACTGACGCGCGGATTCATCTCGATGGCGACCATGTGACCGTCGGCGGGATTGACGCCGAATTGAATGTTGCTACCGCCCGTCTCGACGCCGATCTCGCGGATGATGGCCAGCGAGGCATCGCGCATCCGCTGATATTCCTTATCCGTCAGCGTCTGCGCCGGCGCGACCGTGATCGAATCGCCGGTATGCACGCCCATCGGGTCGAAGTTTTCGATCGAGCAAACGATGACGACATTGTCGGCACAATCGCGCATCACCTCCAATTCGTACTCTTTCCAACCCACGATGGATTCTTCGATCAGAACTTCGCCGACCGGGCTGAGATCGAGTCCGCGCACGATCAGCTGATTGAACTCTTCGCGGTTGTAGGCGATGCCGCCGCCGGTCCCGCCGAGCGTGAAACTCGGTCGCAGAACGCACGGCAAACCGATTCGATCGAGTATCTCCAGCGCTTCGTTGAACGAGCGCGCCACGCCGCTTTTCGGCACGGCAATGCCGATCTTCTGCATCGCCTGCTTGAATTTCTCGCGGTCTTCGGCCTTGTCGATAACCGCCGGCGTCGCCCCGATCATCTCGACGTTGTGCTTTTCGAGAATGCCGCGCCGATGCAATTCCATCGCCGTATTGAGCGCCGTCTGTCCGCCGAGCGTCGGCAACAGCGCATCCGGCCTCTCGCGTTCGATGATGCGTTCGACCATCTCCGGCGTAATCGGCTCGATATAAGTGCGATCCGCCGTCTCCGGATCGGTCATAATCGTGGCCGGATTCGAGTTGACGAGGACGACGGTATACCCTTCCTCCCGCAGCGCTTTACACGCTTGCGTGCCGCTGTAGTCGAACTCGCAGGCTTGACCGATGACAATGGGTCCAGAGCCGATGAGCAGAATCTTGTGCAAGTCGTCGCGTCGCGGCATGTGTATGTGCTTCCTCGTGGTCTTGTGGTCCCGAAGATTGATTGTACCTCATCTTATGTCCGAGAGGCAGGCATCCAAGGGGCGCGCCATCAATGTGCGTGCTGCTTCCAGATCGGTGACGATCCCTACAATAGACTTCAACTTGCGTTTCTCTCGTCGCCAGGAGGTTGTCTAATGGTTCTGGAAATCGAGGCCATTTACGAACGCGGCGCATTGAAACTGCCCGACGAGCTTCCTCTTCAAGAGGGACAAAAGGTCAAAATCACGATTCACTCGCTGGACAGCGCGGTGGAACGACTGTATGGGATGCTGAAATGGAACGGCAACCGGCAAGACCTCGATTACCTGCTCGGACCCGACAATCACCCTTCGGCTTGTGACAAATGACGTTTGCAAACATCCCCAGCGGAGCCCGCGTATTTCTGGACGCCAACACCTTGATCTACGCGATCCTCGCTCATCCGACCTACGGAGCAGCTTGCAAAACACTCCTCGATCGCGTGGAACATCAAGATGTCCAAGGTTTCACGTCGGCGCACATCGTTAGCGAGATGGCTCATCGGCTCATGACCATTGAGGCGTGTGACCGCTTCGGTTGGCCCGCTCTGGGCATCGCCAACCGTCTCCGCCGACACCCGGCCGAGGTTCAGCAACTGGCCGTTCCCCGCCGAGCTATCGACGAAATCAACGCCGCCCACATCACCGAACTGCCTATCTTACCTGGGCAGGTTTCCAAGGCAGCGGATTTTTCTCAACAGTTCGGCCTGCTTTCGGCAGACGCTCTCCTTGTCGTGGTGATGCAAGACACCGGCCTCACCATGCTCGCAAGCCTGGATAGCGACTTCGATCGCGTGCCTGGAATCACTCGCTATAGTCCGGTTTGATTGCTCGACGAATTCAAGCGGAAGCCGTTCCCCGCTTGCCGCGTCGATTCAGTCATTATCGTGGCGGGATTCGAGTTGACGAGAACGACGGTATAGCCCTCCTCGCGCAGCGTTTTGCACGCCTGCGTGCCGGAATAGTCGAACTCACACGCCTGACCGATGACAATGGGTCCAGAGCCGATGAGCAGAATTTTGTGCAAGTCGTCGCGTCGCGGCATGTGTGCGTGCTTCCTCGTGGTCGTGAAGGCCAACGTGTCGGTTGCTCTTCATCTTATGGCGGAAGGGGCTGCATCCAAGAGGCGGAGAGCCAGTCGTAAGAGAGACTGCAACGTGATAAAATAAAAATGCGTCCTAGGACTTCAAAAGTGCCGTCCCAAAGGCCGGGCTTGAAGGAGGAGCGAGAATGCCAGGAGACCTGTTGCTGGAGCGAGAAAATACGGAGGAGCTTGCGGAGTGCCTCGAGCGGGTTCGGGACGATTTGCGCGGCATCCAGCGCGACGTAGGCCGAATCGCGGTACGGATGCAAGGCACGGCGAACTGGTTTGAGACGGTTTGGCGGCAGATCGTCGTCAACGTCGCCAACGGACAAACCGAAGCGATGCAAGCGGAGCGGCCACGCTTGCTGGAGAGACATGCAAAGCGATTCGCCTTACTCCGGCAGGCTCACCTCCTAATCGACCAATACCACAAAGAAGACGAATCGCAACAACCGGAGCCGGATCTTCTCTTGTCGGAACTCGCCGACATGGAGCGATTCAAGACGCGGGTACTCGATCGCTGGCTAACGGCGGAAGACCTGGAAGATTTGGCAGCGCGCGATTATCCCTTGAACGCGAGAGATCTTGAGCGCGTGGGATCGCAACGCCGACCATCGGCGTCATGGTATTCGGAAGAGGGAAAACCGTTCTAACGGGAAAATGCCGTGACAGCGTTTTGCCGTGGAAGAATTGTCTGGGTCGAACTGCTCGATCCGCAAAATCGCAACCGCAAGTGCCGTCCGGCAGTGATTGTGACGCCCGACGCGGAGATAGAAGCCGACGGCGAAGTCTGGGTTGTCGCCATCTCCACGCGGCTCGACGCTACTCCGTCCGAGGATCGAGTCGAACTGCCCTGGGATCACAGGGGACATCCGCGCACCGGATTAAAGGAACGCTGTGCCGCAGTCTGCACATGGATGGAAAGGGTGCGCGTGGACAAAATTCAGGGATGCGCGGGTATCGTACCGGGTCGCCAATTGTTGGACATCTTAACTCGGATCGCGCCATAGTCGAACTCAGAGGCCGTCCCCAAAGCCCCTCTCCCCTGACTACAGGGGCGAGGGGGGCTTTGGGGACGGCCTCTCGCACGCCTGACCGATGACGATAGATCCAGAGCCGATAAGCAGAATCTTGTGCGGGTCGTCGCATTTCGGCATGTGTATGTGCTTCCTCGTGGTCGTGCGCATCCGGGAACTCGATTGTTCCTCGTCTTATGGCGGAAGGGATGGCATCCAAGAGGCGCGGAGAACCCGTCTCGAAACCTCGTCTTGCAAGTTTCGACACTTCCGTCTACGTTACCCCCGTTCGCGTCCGAGAGGCTTACCAGGAGGGCGAGCCGCGAGTCAGACGCCCGCAACGTCTGCCGTCATCTCGGAAGCAACCGCGTGAGTGCTGCTTGAAATTCCGCTCTCGATTTGTCTCGCTCCCTTCGTCCTAATCGCCGGTAGCCGTTCGCGCGGAGCGCGGCGTGCCGGGGATGCTCACGCGCCGACATCTTCCAGACCCATGGCAAGGAAGCTATCTTATGGTCCGGATCGGGCGGATTGCCTCGCTGTGCGCCGTTTTTCTGATACTGAACCCGGTTCGCGGCGAGGACGCCGAGAGCAAACTGCGCACGCAGCTTGCCGTCCAGACGGCACTCCAACAAGGCCGCGATAATTTGCAGCGCGGCGAATATCAGGCCGCCGTCTTCTGTCTGGAAAAGGAGATCGCGCGCGCGGACGGCAGCCGAGACTACCTCAATGCCCTCCGAGAAGCGTACCGAGGCTATGTCCTCGAATTGCAGCGGAGCAATCGCTCCGCCGAGGCGCGGACCTACCGCGAACGCCTGAAAATACTCGATCCGGGATACCATATTGAGCAAAAGGCCGACCGCGTCGCCGCCGCCGCGCCGATGACTTCGACCTTGGCGGCGCAGACCGTGCCGAACACGCCTCCGCCCCGCCCCACTCCCTCGTATACCGCGCGGCCGCAGATGCCGGACGAACCCGACCCCTTCGCCGACGAAAACAAGACGCGAACCGCCACCAAGGATTCGCCTCTCGACCGCGCGCGGCACGAGTTTGAGGGGAAGAACTACGCCGCCGCCAATCGCCTCTTCGACGAAGCCAATCGCGTCGAGCCTCAATCGGTGGCTCCGTACCGCGAACTGTGGGCCTATTGTAAACTTTCGATGGCTACCGAATTGTTGAATAAGAGCGGTTGGCCGCCGCCCGCCGACGCCGAAAGGGAGACACTCGCCGCTCTCTCGCTGAGTACCTCGACCGAGCTTCAACGACAGGGCAAGGAATTGTTGCGCGCGATTGGAGAGCGGCGCATCGAATTACGCCACGTTCCGGCTCAGGGAAAGAATTGGCCGGAGGTGGAATCGACGAACTTCCGCGTCATTTACCACGGCTCGCGCGAGCGCGCCGAACAGGCGGCGCGGGTCGCCGAGACGACGCGCGCCTTGGCAAGTCGAAAATGGTTCGGCGAAGACGCGCCGGCATGGAATCCCAAATGCACCATCTTTCTCTATCCCACGGCCGAGTTGTTTGCTCGTCAAACCGGACAGTCCTCGACCTCGCCGGGGCATTCGACTCTTAAAATGGAGTTCAATCCCGTTCGCGTCCTCGAGCGCAAAATCGAACTCCATTGCGAGCAAGCCGAACTGCTGACGCACATTCTGCCGCACGAGACGACGCACGCCGTCTTGGCCGGGCGATTCGGCGAGCGCGATTTACCGTCCTGGGCCGACGAAGGCATGGCGATCCTCAGTGAGCCGCGCGAAAAGATCGACCGCTATCTGAAAAAAGCGCCGCTCATTCATGGACAGCGCGAGTTATTCCCGGTCGCGGAATTGATGAAGATGAAAGGTTTCTCGACCCGCGTGACACCGTTTTACGTCCAAAGTGTCTCCCTCGTCGACTATCTCTGCGCTCAAAAGGGCGGCCCACGAACTTTCGCGCACTTCGTCCGCGACGGGCTTGAGAGCGGTTGGGAGAAGGCGCTCCAACGACACTACGACTTCCGCGATTTCAACGACCTCGAAACGCGGTGGCTGCGCAGTCTGGAGAACGAATCCAGCCGCGCCGCGCTGTCCTCGCCGCGCCGCTGATTCCGTGTTGGAACCCCCCCTCGCTCCGCGCCAATCTCCCCTACAATGTCCTAACCGAACGGGAATGCGGCTCCTACGGATTAGGGCAGGGACATGGCGCGGCGATATTCCACTCCACGACATTTAGTCGAGGCATTGCAGCGGCGCGACGACGACGCCCGCGTGCAACTGCGCGAACTGCTCAAAGCCCCTCTGTCTCGACTGATGGACGATTTGCGGTCGCGCTTTCGTCTCGACCACGGAGGGGAAACTCTGACGCGCAATGCGCTGCACGTCGCCGAAACCTATCTGCGCACGCGCCCCGATGCCTCGTTTTCTCCACTCGATTGGCCTGCCTTCCGAGCTTCCGTATTGCTGCACGTTGCCAAGCTCGCTTCGCAGCCGCACAGTCGGCCCTCCTCGAACTTGCGAACCTCCGCAGCGCTCCCCCCGTCGCCGTGCTACGAAAGCCGCATCTTATTTCTGCCCTACGAGCGCGTCGGCGATGCCTGGTTCGGCGGCGACTGGATCGGCGGGAGAGAGTCGGCGGACGGTTCGCTGTGGGTTTTGCTCGCCGACATCACCGGACACGGCTACCACGCTTACCTGTTGGCCAGTGCCTTGCCCGATGTGTGGCGGCGCTGTTGGGACGCGCATCCCACGACGCCCGTGGAGCTACTGGCCACGATGCACGATCTCCTGTCGGATTGTCTTCCCGATGGAGTATATGCTGAATGCACTCTGGTTTGTCTGCGACCGGAAGGAGAAGTTGTCGTCGCGCCGGCCGGAGGGTCGCGTCTGCTGCTCGTCCGAGGTCGGTTCGGTCGACCGACACTGCTCAAACTGCGCGGCGGCTGGCTGGGATTGATCCGACCTTGCGCCGACGATCAACGAACCTGGACGCTGCAAGAAGGCGATCAACTCGTGCTGGCCACCGACGGCCTCTTCGATCAGCTGCACGAGGATCGCCCCGTCGAGATTGTCGAAACTCTGCCGCCCGACGGAAAGGGGACCGATCTCTTCGAACGAGTGAACGAGCTTCTGCAACAGGCCCTGAAGCGAACGACGCAGAAGGATGACATCACGATGGTGCGGATTCTGCGCCGCGATCGAACCGTCAACGGAAACAACGATGTTCCAGTGTGATTGTCCGCCGGACAACTGCGCCGCCAAGGTTCACGCCTTTCAAGCGGGCGACCGCGAGGCGGGGGATGCCTTGGCGCGCAAGTTCGCGTCGCTGGTGCGGAGCATCGTGCAGCGCGTCTTGGGAAACAATCGACGCGAAGACTGGGACGATGCCTGCCAGGCCATTTTCTTGCGCGTGTTCGGCAATCTCAACAAATGGGAGGAACGCTGTCCGTTTTGCAAATGGTTGGCGGTCGTCGCCGCTCGCCGCGCCATCGATCTCAGCCGCTTGCCCGATCCCATGCGGCGCTTGCCGCTGGAGGAAGTAGCCGACGAGCGCCCGCAAGCCCCCGACCGCGAGACCATCGAACGCATCGAGCAAATTGTCTCTCGATTTCCCCCGGAATGGCAATTGGTTTGGAATGGCTGGACGAAAGGACAACGGCGCGAGGAGATCGCGCGGAAGTGCGGCAAATCGCTGCGCACGGTGCATTACTGGCTGGCCGAGATGCTCGACCGCCTTCGCGAGGAACTTTCCGAGTGAGAGACCGTGGCGATGGACTATTTCCATAATGTGAAAGACCTCGGCCTCAACCTTTTGCGCGGCGCGCGCGATTTGCTCTATCCGGGCTGCTGTCTGCTTTGCGGTCGGATGCTTCCGTCCTCGGTCGAGCATTTTTGCTTCGACTGTCGACACGGCCTCTTCCACGATCCATATCCGAATTGTCCGCGTTGTGGTGGAACCGTGGGGCCTTACGCCGTCGTGGAGGGTCGCTGCGTCGCCTGCCGGAAAGAGGCATTCGCGTTCGAGCAAACGCTTCGTCTCGGTCCCTATGCCGGCCTGCTGCAAGAAGTCGTTCTCCGCTTGAAGAATCAACGCAGCGAGATTCTAGCGGAGTTGGTCGGCGAATACTGGGCTAGAGAGGCGGCGGATCGCATTTCGGGATTGGGAGTCGATGTCCTCGTGCCGGTTCCTTTGCATTGGCTGCGCCGCTGGAGTCGCGGCTACAACCAGAGCGCCGCGCTCTGTCGCGGTCTGGCAACCGTCTTGCGCGTGCCGCAGTGTCCTACGTTGCTGCGGCGCGTGCGCCATACGCCGCGCCAATACCTGCAAACGCCTTCGGGGCGCAAGGCCAACGTGCGCGGCGCGTTCCGCGCGCGTTCGGGTCAATCCATAAGAGGACGTTCGATCTTGCTCGTCGATGATGTTATGACCACCGGAGCCACCGTCGGCGAGGCGAGCAAGGCACTCGTGGCGGCGGGAGCGAAGCGCGTCGTCGTCGCCGTGCTAGCGCGAGCGCAGGGTTGAGTTCTCGTGGCTTCGGGGCGAAGTCTTGCGATCATTCCGTAGGGTTGGACTCGGTGCGATAGACGAACGTATTCGGAAGAGCGTCGCGCAATTCTTGCACGTCCTTATCCGCGATGCGCGCGTGGCTTAGATCCAGCTCGCGCAGATGGGTCATCGCTTTCAGATGCCTCAATCCGACAGTGGATACCTTGGGACAATCGAGAGTTAGCTCTTGAAGATTTTTAAGATTCTTAATGTATATCAATCCGGTGTCCCCGATGCTCGACGAAGCCAGGCTCAGTTCCTCCAGATTTTGCAGCCGCGCCAGGGCTGCGAGTCCGGCGTCGTTGACGGCAGTACGATGGAGCGTCAATCGTTGGAGATTGACCAAAGCCGTCAAACGAGACAGGGCTTCATTATCGAGCGGCACATCCACTATCTCCAATCCCTCCAGGGCAATCATCTGGCCGAGGTGTTTCAAACCGGCATCGGTCAGGGTCGCTTTTTCCAGGCGCAATTCTTGAAGATTCGTGCGCCCGATGAGATGCCGCAAACCGTCGCCGCCCGCCGCCTCGCCGCTCAGCGCCAAGCCGCGCAGTTCCTTCAACCCCGCCAAATGTCTCAACCCCTCGCCTCGGATGCGCGTTCCGGTTAAAATCAGATAATGGAGATGCGGAAAAGCGGCGAGAGCCGATAGATCGTCGTCGGAGATGGGGCAATCGTGCAAGTCGATGCGCACGATGCGGCGATCGGGCGAGCCTTCGTCCCGTTGTACCTTTCCTCCCAACTGTTGGAGGCGCGTTAACGCTCGCTGAGGATCGTCGGGCCATAGCCAGAGCCACGCCGCGCCGGCGCTCAGAAGCGCGGTGGCCAAGGCGATCACGAGGAGTAGACGGCTCACCGGCGCACCTCCCTGTGCGGTTCGATTGACGAAGCGCTCTCGCTTCCGATCACTTCGCGGCAATGAACGGCGCTTTGAGGTGGTCGGTGCCGCTCCACGCGCGGACGGCGTTGACGATGGCATGGCGGAACGATTCCGGTTCCGGCACGGCGATCAGTAAGAGCGCTTCCTTGCCACCGGACATTACCTGCAAATCGCCGGAGCGATAAAAGGCGTCGTAAGTATCCGCATTCAAGCGCACGTCGTCAATGTCTTTCAGGGCAATCTCTTGCACGGGTTCGGGCTTCCAACCGCGTTGCACCATCAAGCGCCGATTGGTGAGCGTGTAACGCTGGCAGAGAAAGGGAGCGAATTTGCGCCCGAACAGCAAGGCGTTGAACATCCAGCCGAGCGGAGCGAGAAACACGCTGCGGATGAGCTTGCCCGACAGACCGGCGACGGCGGACGAGACACCGAGGATCGTCGGCCATACCTCGCGGATCATCGCTTCGCCCAATTGTGGCGGCATGAGTCCAGCCACGGCTTGACGCGGCGATTGTTGTCCATTGGCGGAGGGGGCAATATCTTGGCTCAGATCGTGAACCATGGCAATGATTTTCCGTTGGGTCGAAGATTGTCGTATCATTTTCCTACGGATCGCGCGGCGTTCGCCAAGGGGGCCGTCGCCACAATCCCACCGCCGAACGCGCTGGAAAGCCGTTCACCGCCAGCTCTCCTTCGCGCAGTCGTATCTCCAAAGTGTTCGGCTGCCTCCAGCATGGATCGTCGGCGCGATAGCGTTCGCTGAGAAAGTGGACGCGCTGATTCGTCGAACCGATCCAGCGCCGCGTCGAATCCGGTTGCTCGCGGACATACGGACCATCGACGAGAATATCCGTATGCGCCAGCAACTCGGCCACGGCGGTATCGGGCATCTGCCGAGCCTCTTCCAGCGTATATCCAGTAAATACCATCACCGATAGCCCGATCTCTCGCGCCGCGCGCGCCAACGCGGCTGCCCCAGGAGCATGGGCCAACGGTTCGCCGCCAAGCAGCGTGATCCCCTCAATGCCATGCGATTCGAGTCCTTGCCCCATCTGCCGCACGATCTCGCCGAGAGCCATCGGAGTCCCGCCCTCGAAAGGCAGCATCTCTGGATTACAGCATCCGGGACAGCGCAGCGGGCAGCCTTGAAACCATAGGGCAAAGCGCACCCCCGGTCCCTCCGCCTCAGTACGGGGAACGATCTGAGCGATCGAAAGTCGGTAATCTGGCTGCATACGAATGGTCATCCCATGCGAAGGATCCCCGGTTCACCCTCTCTGCCCTCGCAAACGATGTCGCGTTCGAGAAAGTTGCGAATGACGAAGATGTTCGTCGTCAGATGTTTCGTGATCTGGGCGACGCGAAATTCCGAAGCTCCCTCGGCCCATGCCAAGGGCAAGACCAACTGATCGGCGCTATGGGCATCGACGGCGGCATCGCCGGAATCGAGGTAAGCGACGACTTGCTCGACGGCCTCATCGGCGACGCGCTCGGCGGTTTTGCCGCGCTCGCCCAGAGCAAAGAATAGCGTCGGCACCGGATCGGTGTCTAGCTCCACGGCGAGAACGCTCCCCGGCCCGCCCGGCCATTTCTCTTCGCGGAAGCCGCATTTCAACCCGTACTGTTGCAGGCGAGACGCCGCCCGCCGCGCCTGACGCCGAGCGATACCGGCATCGAGTCCGGCCACGGCGCTGAACCCCCTCGCTTCTGTGGATTTTGTGGATCTTAAATGTAGACTTATTAGCTTGAGGCACGGTTGCACAAACGCTTGGATTTCGCCGCCGCCGCGCGGATAAAATCCGGGGCGATTCATGCGCAAACTCACTCGTATTCCGCATCGTTCCATATAGCGCCGCCAGGTCGTCTCCAGAAAGTGATAGCACGGACTGGCCGGAACGTGCGTTCCGCCGATGATTGTCAACTCGCTCGGTTGACCGCCGCGCAGAGCCAAGGGGAGATACACGGTATGCAGAACCAACCCGGTCGCCCCGGCCGTGCCGACATCGAAGCGATAGCTGCCCGCCTGTACCTCTCCCGGCTCGAAGGCGAGACTGGAGCTGCCACGCGAGGCACCGCGCGTTTGAGCCTGACCGATCGTCGCGGCGGCGCGCACGCTCGTCAAGTGCTGCGGTTGCAGACCCGGCTTCGAGCGACCGGCGCGGATGTTGCGCAGATGAAAGGAGCGACCCGTAAGCAGGGACATGGACAGACAGGTTCGCAAAATCTGGCCGCCGCCCTCGCCGAATGAACCATCGAGTTCCAACATGACAAGACTCCGACAATCCGCAATTGCTCTCGGTCCCATTCGATCGTTTAGCCGTGCGGCGCGACTCCCCTCTTCCCTTTACTAACCCGGTTTGCGCACCAAAGAAGAACGCAGTGGA
The DNA here is from genome assembly GCA_021781415.1 of Planctomycetota bacterium. GTDB lineage: Bacteria > Planctomycetota > Planctomycetia > Gemmatales > Gemmataceae > JAJPHU01. The sequence goes on along the minus strand of JAJXWW010000019.1, from coordinate 34,280 downwards.
AGAAAAAGAAATGAGTTAAGTACACCGGCCTCGCATGTCGCCGCGGCAAACTCGCTCGCCCCTCCATGAGCCTAAAACTCTGGAGAGGCAATCTTTTGTCTTTTCTCCGCGATCTCTGTGGTGACCTATTCGGGCTAGATCCGCGAGCCGTCCCGTTTCCATTTTTCCACGCCTCGTCCGCCCCAAAAGCCTCCGCTCCCTTGGGTACAGGAGGAGAGGGGAGGAACGCTGTACGATTACCTCTCCACCCGCGAGGCACGCAGGACGCGCGCTTCCACCTCCTCGCCCTCGAAGAGCAGTTCCTCGCCGTGTTGGCGGACCCAATCGACCAGGCGGCGCATGAAGCCGAGGCCGGCGGCGGCGGCTTCCACGTCGAGAACCTGCGGCGATGCCTCCAGCAGCGGACGCGGCAGACACACGATGGTCTTGCACCGCGCCCGCGTGAGGGCGACATTGAGGCGGTTCAAACCGTAGATGAACTCCGCTTCGCGCAGGGCGAACTCCGGATCGGAGACGCCGTAGCTGACCAGCACGGCGTCGGCTTCCTGGCCCTGCATCTTGTCCACGGTATCGACGAACGGCAAGCTGCTCCACGCGCGCTGTTTCGCCAATTCCTGCTGAATGGCCCGAATCTGCGCGTGGTGCGGGCTAACGACGAACACGCCGCGGCGGAAGAAGGCGGCATCGTCGGCATAGGGGCGGCCGGAGGCGCTGCGCAAACCGTCTCGCAGTGCCGCCGTCAGTTGCGCGATGAGATCGGCTTCGATCGGATTGGCGCGCGAAGCGCGGATGCCGTCGAGGACGACGACGACCAACGGATAATTCGGATCGAGACAGGAGGAGACGAGCGGATCGAGTTCGCGTTTGGGTTTGAAAGCGAGACGGCGTTGGGCCACTTCGCCGCTGCCGCACTTGTAGCGTGGACCGTAGAGCAAGTGCGCGGCGCAGGCAGTCAGCACGTCGTTCATGCGGAAGTTTTCGAGCAATTGACGGACAATTCGGCTCTCTGTAATCTGCTGTGTTTGCCGAGGACATACGGCCTCGAAGATGGAACGATGTAGCAGCGGTTCGCCGGGCGGCGCATCGGGATAGACTCCGGCGACGATGGGCGGCAATTGCAGGTGATCGCCGGCCAACACCAGCCGTCCGCCGTCGCCGCTCAGATACACGGCGATGGCCGACTCCGGCACGCGCACTTGAGACGCTTCGTCTACGACCACGAGATCGAACGACGGCAGATCGAGGCGTTTTTTGACGCAGGAATAGACCGTGGCTCCGAGGACGACTTGGGCTTCGTCCCGCAGCCAGCCGCCCAGATCGTTCTCCGCCACGACCTCGACGCCGGGATTGAGGCTCTGCCAATTTTTCGCCTTTCCGAGTAGGAAATGGGCGGAATTCGCTTTGCGGCACTCGGCGATTTTGGCCAACAGGTTCTCGATGGCGGCGTGGGTGAACGCGGTCACCAAGACGCGGAAGGGCAAGCCGGCGCTCTTGTAAGCCGAGGCCAGGGCGACGATGGTGGCGGCGAGAAAGTGCGTCTTGCCCGTGCCCGGCGGTCCCCAGACCGCCGTGACGCGCTGGCCGCATATCGTTTGAAATGCGTCGAACTGGCTGGGCGTGAAGCCGAGTCGATCTGCTCCGCGCATTGCCGTGGTTCGCACTTTCGCGGGCAGGGGCAAGGGTACGGCGGCCTCTTCGGGATGGCGTAACAGCTGCGCATAGAAACCGGCGGGACCATCGCCGTCGTGGGTGGCTCGATCCAACTCTTCGAGAAACTTCACCAGTGGATCGGTGGTGAAATCGGTGAAGCGTTGATAGAGCAGAAAGCGCTCGCCTGCGGTGGGCGGATTATTCTTAAACTTGCGCGTGTACTCCAAACGAAAGCGCGTTCGATCGTCGGCGGCGCGGATGTCCGCGACGCCGACGATGGCGCGATGCGGGCTGTCGGGGCCGCCATGTACCTTATTGCGATACCAATAGTCGGCATATTCGACTTGGGCGCGGCGACCGTCGTCGTCGTCGCGCACCAGCAGCCAAGCGGGGAAGCCGCTCGTTTCCGGCTCGACGACGAGATTGCCTACTACCTCCATCTCATTTGCATTGATTGCCTTCAATTCCACGACTTGTCCGAGCAACACTTGAGTGGCCCGCGCTTCGGCGCGCGACTCGCGGACGGCCAAGCAGCTCAACAAACTCTCGTAGCGCGCGAAGAAGGCGAGGCGAGACAGGATCGGCTCGCGGATGCCGGCTCCCGTCGGTAGCGCGAAGCGCGGCGGCCAGGCGAACAGATGTGCGGCGGCGCGCTCGCGCACCGAACGCAACAGCGCGGCCACGGCGAACAGATAGAGCCGCGCCTGATGCCGAATCTCGTCGAGGTTGCCGCTCTTGCCCGCGTACCAGGCCGCATGCAGCGCCTCGGCCCGCAGCCCATGGCCCAGAGGAAAGTGATAGTAATCGCGCCGCGTATACTGGAACGAACTGCCCAAGGCTTCCAACATCTCCGGCAGCGTATAGCTAACCTCGACCGGCAGCGCGAGCAATCGGCTCACGGCGTTTTGCAGCACGACGACGGGATAGGCCACTTCGCTGCCGGGATGGCTCGCGGCGTGTAACAGCTCCGGTCCCTGAAAATGAAAGAGCAACGTCATCGCTTTCTCGGCCAAATCCGGCTCGGTCAAGGCATCGAGCAGGGCGGCGAACAAGAGCGCCCGTTCGTCTTCGGTGTGGACGTAGGCTTGTAAACTCAACTTGTCCTTCCATTCCGCCCGCGCTTCGTTGTAAGCGTGGACGCGATGGAACAGATCGTCGAGTCGTTCGATGAAATGCCGGCGCACCTCGGCGGCAAGCTCCGGCTTATCGGCCAACCAGACGCACGGCTGCGGTTTGCCTTCGCCGTCGGTCAATTGCCGCGCCGTCGCCGCCGAGAACACGGCGCGGCGCACGTCGTCGCGTCCGGTGACGTGCAGTCCGGCGAGATAGATCGTTTGACCCAACGGCTCCTTTTGCAGCGTTAGAAACACGGCGAGATTCTCGCCGCGCGGCAGATCCGGCGAAGCCGCGCCGTGGAGTTGTGGCTCCTGCGATTCCAGCGCGGCGACGCGCACGGCCAGGCGATGACGCTGCCCCGCCAACGAGGCGCAGCGATCCAGCACCTCATCGGCGTCGGCGCGTTTCAGGAACTTGCCCAGTTGCGTCAGCGTGCAGACTCCCGCCTCGTCGCGCAGATGACGCTTGCCGTAGGTCGTCAACTGCACCAGGCGCGAGACGTCGTCGGTGCGACGCATCTCCTCGCGGCACGAATCGAAGAACTCGCACCATTCGCAGCGGTCGTAGAGATGCCAATGCGCCTCGCGCGCCTCGCCCTGTAAAATGCGGCTCAAATCGTTGCGAAGGAATCTCTCTAAATGCGGTCGAAAATCGCCCAGATTGAAGATCTCCGGCTCCTCTTGCTTGCCCAGCCAGACGGCTCCGCATTCGAGATCGACTTCGGCATCGATCCCCTCGGCCTCAAGTAGTGTCTGCAATTCCAGAGCGTAGAAAAGAATCTGTACTCGATGCGTCAGTTTGAGTGCCTCGCCGCGCTTCAGGTCGATAATGCGAATCCGGCGCTTGCCGTCTTCGCCGGGCAGAATCGAGAGCAGATCGGGATGATTCTCGCTGACAAATATCCCTTGCGGATCGATGCCATAAGTCTCGTAGAAACTCGGTGGCGGCGCGAGAGTCGGCTGATAGAGAAAGCGTCCGGCCGGTTCGCGCCGCAAATGGCGCAGCGTCGCGGCCAAGGGCAGCCGCCGCGTGTGCAACTCTCCCGTCCCCGGTGCAACGACGACCTTTCCCTTCAGCAGCCGTTCGACGACATCGCGTTCCCACTCGTAGCCGCTGGCCAAGATCGACTCGACGAGTGGGCTGTTGTCGAATGCCGGCTTGGGAATGCCCTGTCGCTTGCGTTCCTGCGGCGTGGCCGAGGTGTAATAGAGAAAGCGTTCGCAATCGTGAAAGAAGTAGCGAGCGATGGTGGACGGACTGATCCGAAACGGCGGCGCGGCCATCGATTGCTCTCGGAGCGAAGAGGAGTGGAATCTCTCGGCTATCTTAACCGTGCGATCCAAGCCTGTCGAGAGGCGGCTCACTCGCCTGTCGGGACGCAGATATGCCTGAAGATTGTGGACCGACTCGGCGGCTCACGGCGTCTCCTGACGCCGTGAGCCGCCCTCTTAAAAGTCGGTCGAAATCACGATACGCCGACCAGATTGGGATCGCTGTCGGCGGTATTGTCCGTAACCGTCGTCCCGTTCAGGGTAACGGTACCATCGGCATTATCAATGCCGCCGCCGACACTTGGTTGCCCAGACCCTGTGGTACCGCTCGAACCGGCGACCGCGCCTTGACCTCCAGAACCCGCCGCTCCGCCGGAGCTGGAATCGGCGTGGTTGTCGGTCACACTGCCGCCGCTGAAGTGGAGCGTGCCGGAAGCGACATAGACTCCGCCACCCTCCGCCGCGCCGCCGTTGCCGCCATCGCCACCCGCGCCGCCATCACCTTTCGTACCGGCCTTACCCGGGGTGCCACTACTGCCGCCGAAGAAGCTGTATCCTCCTGAGCCTCCAGAACTGGTGCCACCGTTTCCTCCGGAGCCTCCCTCACCTCCGTTGCCGCTGGTGACAGTGTTGCCCGAGATGGCCGGCTGGGTGAGATGGGCTAGCTCATCGAGGGCGTACAATCCGCCTCCGAGGGCATCGCCGCCGTTGCCGCCGTTGCCGCCGCTGCCGGCAAGGCCGCCATAGCCGCCGTTGCCGCCGTTGCCGCCGATGCCGCCGAAGCTGAAGCCTCCTGCTCCCCCGAAGCTCTGGCCGCCGTTGCCGCCCCCGCCGCCCGCTCCGCCGGTGCCGCCGGTGGCAGTGTTGTTGGAGATGAGGAGGTGAACGAGGGTATCCAGATTGTGACCGAGATACAAGCCGCCTCCTTGCCCATCGCCGCCCGCTCCTCCAAGAGCGCCATTGCCGCCTTGGCCGCCCGCCCCAGCATTGCCGCCGTTGCCCGCCGGGTGGTAGTAGCCGAAACCGCCGAAGCCTCCTTCGCTGAAACCGCCGACACCGCCGACACCGCCCGCGCCGCCATTGCCACCCGCAGCGGTATTTTGGGTAATCTGGAGATGGTCAAGGTTATCCTGCGATTGGTAGAGGAACAGGCCGCCACCCTGGCCGTCTCCGCCGCTTCCACCCAGGTTGCCGTTGCCGCCATTACCCCCTTTGCCGCCATTGCCGCCATTGCCTGCGGGGCCGTAGAAGCCGTAGTTGCCCTGGCCACCGGCACTGGAGCCGCCGGCACCACCCAAACCGCCGATACCACCGAGGCCGCCCAAAGCGGAATCAGACATGAAGATTAAATCCACCAGTTGCGCGGAATCCTTGTCTCCATAGAGGCCGCCGCCTTGGCCATTGCCGCCCTGGCCGCCTTGACCGCCTTGACCGCCTTGACCGGCAGGTCCGGCGTTGGCCCCTCCAAAAGCGCCATCGTCGTAACCGCCGCTTCCTCCGGTTCCTCCGGTTCCACCCGCTCCGCCTTGAGCGATGTTGCTGGAGAACGTCAGATGATTGAGTGCGACCGCTTCATTACCGGCATACAGACTACCGCCCTGGCCGTCGCCGCCCTGACCGCCGTTGCCGCCTTGGCCGCCACGACCGCCCGAACCGGTTGTGCTGCCGCCCCGATTTATCATGGGTTGACCACTGTTGCCGTTGCCACCCACACCGCCCGCGCCGCCTGTAGCCGAATTACTGCTGAGGGTACCTTGATTGAAGCTAAGCGATCCCTGATTGGCATAGAGGCCGCCGCCTTGGCCGACACCGCCGCGGCCGCCCACGCCTCCAGGACCACCCGTGCCTCCCGCTAAATCGCTGGGCTGGAGGCTAAAGAAGCCGCCCTCGCCACCTCGGCCGCCTACGCCGCCGACAACGGTATTACTCGTGAGATCCACCTGTTGGAGATGGAGCGTATCTTGCTCGGCAAAGAAGCCCCCACCTTGGGCAATACCGCCGTCACCGCCCGCGCCACCGGGACCGCCTCGACTGTGGGGAGCATTGAATCCCTCGCTGCCGCCGAAGCCACCGAAGTTACCGTTGCCGCCGGTAGCTCGATTGTCGGATAGGGTTCCCGTGTTAAAGGCGAGTGTGGCCTGGCTGACGTATAGTCCGCCGCCTTGGGCAGCGCCGCCAGCACCGGCGGCACCGCCCGCGCCGCCCAGGAGGAAGGCACCACCGCTGCCGCCGAAGCCGCCGAAGCCGCCTAGGCCTCCCGTGACCGTGTTGCTTTGCACGGTTAGCTGGGTGAGAGTGATCGTGCTCTGGCTGGTATACAGACCGCCGCCCTGAGCATCGCCGCCGGCACCGCCCGCGCCGCCGTTGCCGCGCGTGCCGCGGACAAACTCAGCGAAACCGCCCACGCCGCCGTAACCGCCGGCGACGGCGTTGTGCGCGAGGGTCACGCTGGTGAGGCTGACGCTCTGATCGACCGTGTATACGCCGCCCCCTTGGGCAACGCCGCCGACGCCGCCGACGCCGCCATTGATGCCCGCATTCCCGGCCATGCCCGCGCCGCCGCCGCTCCCCGCGTTCACATCGTTGTTGGCAATGGTCACGTTGTTAAGCGACAAGGAATTGTCCTCGGCATACACTCCCCCTCCGGCGGCATCGCCTCCGGCAGCACCAGCACCGGTAACGCCGCTGGATGTTGACGAACCGTTATTGTTGTTGGCCCCCCGGCCGCCGTTGCCGCCCGTAACCGTGTTGTGCGTCAACGCAACCGTGTCGAGAGCGACCTGATTGCCTCCATAGGCGTAGAAAGCTCCGCCCTGAGCCACGCCCCCCACGCCCGCAGTACCTGGATTTCCGGCGCTGCCAGCGCTGCCGCCGCCGCCGCCGGTGACGATGCTCTGGGTGATCGTCGATTGGCTAACGGTGATGGTATCCTCGCTGGCATAGAAGCCGCCCCCCTTCGCCGCGCCGCCGCTGCCGCCCGTCCCGCCGGTGGTGCTGCCGCCGCCGAAGGCGCTGTAGCCGCCGCCCGCGCCGCCGCTGCCACCGAGGGCTTGATCGCCGCTAAGCGTATCGTTTTGTAGCGTCAAAACGCCGTTAGCATGGTAGAAGCCACCCCCCTGGGCGCTGCCACCAGCACCTCCCGATCCGCCGTTAATATGGTAGAAGAAACTCCCGGTGCCGCCGTTGATGCCGTTGCCGCCAATGGCCCGGTTGTTCGAGAAAGTATCGCTTGCGAGAGTCAGGCTGCCGACGGAGTCATAAAGTCCGCCGCCGGCACCGGCACCGCCGGCACCGCCGCTTACGCCCCTATCGGAGCGGCTAAAGGGAATGCCGCCGCCGACACCGCCCTGAGCGACATTGTTGGAAAAGGTGTCGCTGCCGACACTCAACTGACCATTCGTGCTGTACACTCCGCCGCCCAGACCGCTGCCGCCGGTACCACCATTACCCCTGCTGGCGGCTCGCCCGCCCGCACCGCCTACGGCCGAATTACCTGACAGGGTATCATTGCCGAGCGTCAGGCTGCCAGCGCTGTAAACGCCGCCCCCCAGGGCATTGCCGCCGTTTCCACCGTTGGGGGTTGTGCCGGTGCCGTTGACGCCCGCTTGACCGAGGGCCCGATTGCCGGAGAGGGTGTCGTTCTGAAGCGTCAGCGTGCCCTGATTGAAGATACCGCCGCCCTCATTGCTGCCATCGTTGCTCCCATCGCCGACCGTCTTGCCCTGCTCGATGGTCAGTCCGGAAATGGCGACCGTGGCTCCCGAAGCAATGGCGAAAACCCGACTCTGATTGTTGCCGTTCACCGCGATGGTCGAGGCATCCGGCCCATTGAGAACTAAGTTGGGATCGGTGATTTGCAATTGGCCTTGCTGCAAAGTGATGGTGCCGTGCAAACCGCTGGTGAAGTTGATTTGGTCCGGTGTGCTGCTCGTATTGTGATTCAGATTGGCTTGGGTGATGCAATAGCGGAGATCACCTGTGGTTCCCGTCCCTGTACCGTTGTCGCCGAGCGAAGTGACCGTGAACACCACGGGACTGAGGACAGTACGATCCTCCAGCACCTCCAGGAACAATTTGCGTCGGAACAGGCGCTGACGCGGCCCGCCGCGACGGGCTTGCTTGCCGAAGAACTTTGCCGCTTTTTTCGACCAAGACAAAGACATAAAAGACCTCGAAGAGAGAGAATTGCTTTGGAAGAAGCGACTACAGTGCTTCTTCACGGTGCGGAACTTGAATGCCTCTTGTCCGTTCTGTTTGAGTTTTGAATTAAGGGGGATGATAAAACGGTGCTTGGCTATTGTCAACCAAAATTTTTGAGTTGTGTCGGGACGCAATAGAAATGTCCTCTGTTTGGTTGCAATAGAAATGTCCGCTGGTCAGTCTTTTCGCTTCCCACGGAATCCTCGACGCATCGAGCGATTGTTCGAGAGGGGCGCTTCTCTGGGGAGATGTTGCCGAAGCGGTGGGGGAATCGCTAGGGTTACTCTTTCGTTTCGATTCACTCGATGGGAATGGCGGGAATATGCCGGAGCCGATTTACGAATCGTTGTGGCTGGGGTTGTCGGCTCTGGTGGCGGGGGCGATCAATTCCGTGGCGGGGGGCGGTACGTTGTTGACTTTTCCCGCGCTGTTGGCCGCGCTCAATCCGCTGGGGGTCGAGGCGGGTCGCATGGCCAACGCCACCAGTACCATCGCCCTCACGCCCGGTTCGTTGGCCGGAGCCTGGGGCTATCGCCGCGAGATGTCCGCCGCACGGCGGTGGACGCTGCTGCTCCTCGCTCCCAGTCTGATCGGCGGCGGCATCGGCTCCCTGCTTGTAACGCGGCTCGATGCCAAATACTTTCAGAATCTCGTGCCCTGGCTCATCTTGACGGCGTCGCTGCTGTTTTTGGCTCAACCGCTGGTTGCGCGTCTCTTGCAAGCCAAGCCGCACGCCGCCCCTTCGTCTCGGACACTCGCCGTCATCGTCTTCTTTCAATTCCTGGTCGCGGTCTATGGAGGATATTTCGGAGCGGGAATAGGTATCCTTATGCTCAGTTCGCTCGCCTTCATGGGCATGTCCGGCGTCCATCAGATGAACGCCGTCAAGACGTTCCTCGCCTTTTGCATCAACGGCGTCTCCGTGGTGATTTTCATTCTCGAAAACAAGGTGGAATGGCGCTTTGTCCCCGTCATGGCCGCGTCGGCTATCGCGGGAGGCTACCTTGGAGCGCGCGTAGCACGGCGGATTCGACCGCAGTTCGTCCGCTGGTTCGTCGTCGCCATCGGCTTGGGGTTGTCCGCATACTCCTTCTACAAACAGTTTGCTTGAGAGTAGCTCCCTTGATCGATTCTCCACGCATTCCCATTTTCAAAAAAACCGGCGCGACGAAGATCGTTTCGCTACTCTTTGGGGCGCTCTTATTCGGCATCGCCTATACGCAACCGCGCCTGTATTACTCGAATCAACACCAGTATTTTTTGCACGGTGCCGCCGCCGCGGGAGAGGGGTATCTTTCGCACGACTGGTTGGCCAACACCGCCGATCCGACGCCGGTATTCAGTGCCCTCGTCGCCTGGACCTTGCACTACGGCCATCCCTTTTTGTTCTATCTGTATTATCTTATTATCCTCGGCATCTACCTCCATGCGCTATTGGGCATTTTCGACGCGCTCGGTGGGAACCAAATAGCTCCGCGAGCGCGCTGGGCGTTTCTCACGTTTGTCGTGGTCCTCCATTCCGGCCTCCTGCGATGGAGTTCGGTGCGCGCGTTCGGCGTCGATTATCCTTGGTATTTCCAGGCCGGCGTGGCCAATCAATATATTCTTGGCGCTGGATTACAACCCTCGGCATTCGGCGTTTTGTTGGTGTTGTCCGTATCCACTTTCCTCAACGAGAGATGGTATCTCGCCGTCACATGGGCGGCACTCGCGGGCGTTGTTCACTCGACTTATCTCTTGAGTGCCGCGCTGCTGACGCTGGCTTATTTGTACCTACTCCTACGCGATGGTCGGCGTCGAGATGCCGCGTTCGTGGGATTGTGGGCACTACTCGTGGTTTCTCCCGTCGTGGCCTACAACCTCATTGCGTTCGCACCGTCTTCGACGGAGACGTTCGCGGAAGCGCAGCATCTATTGGCCCACGTTCGCATCCCCCATCATACGCAAGTACAACGCTGGCTCGATGGCATCGCCTGGATGCAACTCGGATGGATTCTCGGTGCAATGTGCTTGGTGCGCAAGAGTCGCTTGTTCGTCGTTCTCGCCGTGTGTGTCGGCGGATCGCTGGCCTTGTCGCTGATTCAAGTCGCTACCGGCAACGATACCCTGGCACTCCTCTTCCCCTGGCGCACTTCGTCCGCACTCGTGCCTCTGGCCACGGCGATTATCCTGGCGCGGGCGATCCATCGCTTCGTCGATTCGCTGCCTCCGGCGATGGAATTAGTATCCGGCATCGTTTGCGCCATTTGCGCGATGGGAGGCATTGCCATCATCTATTTCAATCTCGGCTATCGCAGCAACGAAGACGAATTGAGTTTGTTGGCATACATCCGCGACAACAAATCCGCCGACGATTTATATCTGTTGCCCGTGGAGATTCCGAAACTCGTTTCCGGCAAGCGCGGAGCGGCTTCGCTCAACTTCGCTCCTCCGCCGCAGCGAAGCTCACAGAAGCAAAACATCTCGGTCGATTTGCAACAATTTCGATTGTATACCGGCGCGCCGATTTACATCGACTTCAAGTCGATCCCCTATAAGGATGTCGAAGTGCTGGAGTGGGATCGCCGGGTGTTGTGGAATCATCGAATCTACCAACAACGCGACTGGAATAAGGATGAGATTGTTTCGGAATTAGCGCGTCGCAACATCACGCACGTCGTCGCCGCCGCCGACCGCGATATAAGCTGCGCGGCCCTACGACTGGTTCATTCGGATGAGCATTATCGTCTCTATCGGTTGCGCTTGCCACGATAGCGGCTATTTCGGCGCAAGCCTCAGATAAATCAATCGGATAGCGAGGGATTCAACTCTTCTCGCCAGCGCTTCGGCACGGCCGCGAAGGCGGCGCGGTAGGTCTCCTCCAGCGGTACAAGTACATAGACCTCCGCTTCCAAGAATAACGGCATGGGCGGCAATGCGTCCCCCACGGCCACCGGCTCGATGAAGGCGCGTTTGACATCGCCCGCCGAGTAACTCGCCAAGGTCAACGGTTTGTCCGGCGGAAGTTGAAAGGCAACATCGTCGAATTCGGACCAGATGGCCGCATGGATGCCTTGAAGATCGCGCTGTCCCGGAGGGAATAGATCGAGCACTAGCAAATGGATGCCGGCTTCGAGAAACTCCACGGCTTTCTCGACGAAGGCCCGCAACGCATGACGAGTAGCCTTGTTGCCGGGAGAGACGATTTCCACCAGAGCCACAACCCGGTCGTCGCTGACGTGCCGAATGGCGATACGGTTCCGTTTACGACCTTGAATTTCCGGTTCGACCGAGGCGGTGAAGCGCACGCGGGGCGGAGCGACGGCCAGAGTGATGCCGCCATTCGTCGAAGGTGTCTCGGAGGGACCGTTGCCTCCGCCATTCGTTGAGGTGGGCGCGTCTCGTTCGAGCGTCAGCACATCGGGATGGAGCCCTCCGGCGACCTGTTCCGCCAAGGCGTAGTAATCAGGCGGTAGCACGCCCTGATTCAAGGCGTGCTTGATGGTGAAAATCCAATCGTGATGGAAGTCGTGAAAGATTCCCGCGGCGACGTGAGTCCAATCGTGAATCGACACGGTGGTTCCTCCCTTTGTGGAGACGCGATATGGCCTATGCGGATTCTATCGGATCGACCACTATTTTTCGCCGTATCCTTCTTGGCCGCCATCAATCTTATGCTTCCCACGGCGAGGCGCGATAGTCTTCATCGATAGGACTCTAGTGCGCCGAGTCGCTTTCGTACAAAGTGTCCAATTCCTGGGGTATTTCTCTTAGAGACTATCCGCAACGCCCCCCTCTCCCCTGTACTCAGGGGAGAGGGGTCGGGGGTGAGGGGCGAGAGTATGCGAGAAAATCACCCCCTCACCCCAACCCCTCTCCCCCTGAGTACAGGGGGAGAGGGGCTTGTCAGACAGCTTCTCACTGTTGAATTGCCGCCGTCACGGGCAAGCGCACCGCTTGCCGCGCCGGCGAGAGGGAGGCCAGTGCGGCCATGAGTACGGCGACGGCGCACGAACCGGCTATAAGCATAAAATCCATCTTAAAAGGCATCGATCCGCCAACCCCCGCGGCACTCGATCGATGAATGGCATAGGCCATGCCGATGCCCGCGAGCGCGCCGGGAACGAGACTTAGGGTCGCCAGAAGGACGGCTTGTGAGACAACGATTTTTCCCACCTGAATGCGTTTCAATCCGAGGGCGCGGAGTACGCCGAACTCGCGGGTCTGATCGTGGACGTTCATGGTCAGCGTGTTGACGATGCCCAGCGAGGCCACGGCGAAGGCCAACGCCATCAGCCCCCACAACGCCCCGCCGACGCGATCGAGCATCCCCTCGATCACGGAGCGCAGATCGGCGTTGGACTGAAATAAAAGATGCTGGCTGTCGCAAAAGTCTTTCAACTTCGCTTCCGGCGACGGCGCACCGCTTGCGCCTTTGCCGACGAGAAAGACGTGGACGCCGGGCAATTCGAGCAATCGCCGCGCAGTCTCCCATTCCAGATAGAGCGCGAGTCCGCCACCCGCGTACTCGACGGCGGTGCCGGCGATGCGCAGCTCTCGAACGCCTTGCTCCGTCGTCAATTTCAGCGTGTCGCCGCGCTTCAATCCCAACGTCCGAGCCAGGCCGACGCCCAGCACTACCTCGCCCGCCAAAAGTCCGCGACGGACGCCGGCTTCGTCTCCGTCCTGAAGATCGAGAGGGAGCGGGCGATTCGCCGCGAAGGTCCGCGCCAGGACCAACACCTGACGCGCTTCGACTTCGGCGGGCAGAAAGGAGATGCACTCGACCGAGGCAGCGCCACAAGTGCGAATCTCGTCGGCAAGCGACTCCGGCAGAGCGGGAGCGAGCGCGAACGAAGAATCCGGCATGGCCCCGCGAATGAGGAAATCGGCGACCACGGTTTGTCGATACCACTGTTGCAACTCGCGCAGCGTCGTCCGCAATGCCTGACCGAAGGCGATGGCCACGACCAGGGCGAGAAAGAGAACCCCAGCGGTCAGACACGTTCGTCCGCGCTGCCGAGCCAGTTGTTGTACGGCCAAGCCGCCCTCCAAACCCAAAGGCAGCCTCGTCAGCAAGTTCAACAGCGGTGCAACGACGAGCGGCAACGCCAAGACGCCGCCCACGAGGAGCAGCGCCAGCGCGGGCGGTAACAAATTGCGACTCCACGAATCCGAAAACAATCCGCGACCGAGCGCGATTTCTAAAACGATCCCGGCGACGAGCAAGAAGAGGCCGAACTGCCAGACGCGCCGAGAAACGGCTTCTTCGCCGTGCATGCGTCCCGGCAGAAGTTCCATCAGGGGCGGACGCCGACTGGCGCGCCAGGCGGGCACGACGGCGGCGGCCATCGCAGCGCCCGGACCCAATAGGGCGGCGAGAACGAACGGCTCGGCGCTCAACTTCAGACTCGGCAGTGCGATCCCGAGGAACTTCTGCATCAGATAATTCAGCCCGACGGCCAAGCCGATGCCGCCCGCGCAACCGACGACCGCGCCAATGCCGCCGAGTAGGACCGTCTCGCGCAGCAGTAATCGCAACATCTGTCTCTGCGATGCCCCCAGCGAACGCAGCACGGCTATCTGTTTGCGGCGTTCGCCGAGGTTGAGTAGGAACGTGTTCAAGATCACGAACGTCGCCGCGATCAGGGCGACCAGGCTGAGCGCGGACAATCCTTGCTCGGCGGATGCGAGCGTCGCGCGGGCCAACTCGCCCCGCGCGCCCGGAGCCTGCACGATCAGATGGGGCGGCAACAAGCGAGCGATCTCCGCTTGCACGGCCACGGAGTCGGCGTCGTCGGCCAGACGTATTTGAATGCTATTGATCCGCTGGGGCAAATTGAAAAGGCGTTGCGCGCAAGCCAGGGAGACGACCCCTTGTCCGCCCGCGGCGGCACTCGTGCCGCGCGGTTGAAGGATGCCGCACACGCGCAGCGGCGTCGATCCGGCGGGCGACCATATTTCAACGGATGCCCCCGGTGACAAATGGAGTGAAGCGGCCAAGGCGGGATCGAGCAAGAGTTCCGCATCGTCTCGCAAGGCTCTGCCGTCGCGCACCGGCCAATCGGCCGCGCCGTTGACATCGAGACCCAGCAGCGGAATGGCGACGCTTTGCGATCCGCACACCAGGGCGGCGGCACTCTGAATGCGAGGCACGATCGCTTTCACTCCGGCCACGCGATCCAGACCCGATGCCGCCTCTGCCGCAAAGCCACCTTGTCCTTTTGCCGCAATCTCCAATGCCGGACGACCGGACACCCCCTCGAACAACTCTCGATAAGCGAGATCGACCGTGCGAATGGAGAGGCGCGTGGCGACGACGGTGGCCAATCCCAACGCGATGCCGAGCAACGTCAGGATCGTGCGCCCCGGACGCCGCTGGATCTCGCGGAGATTGTAAGTCCACAGATTCATGCCGCCTCCCTGGACCCCGGCGCATGTTCGAGCGCGTCGCCGGCGCACGGAGCGACGAACGAAACCGCGTTGAACGAACACGGAGGCGGCTCGACGGACCATTCCACGCATTCGACGACATGGCGAACCCTCGGCACATCCGCCGGTCGAGACCGCGCTGGCTCTCGTTCCTCGACCCGCCTTACGTTCGTGTCGATTCGTCCATCGCGCAGGTGGATAATACGGTCGGCGCGCGCGGCGTGGTCGGCATCGTGCGTGACCATGAGCATGGTCTGGCGATGCTCCTCGACGAGTTGGCGCAGCAGCGCCATGATTTTGTCGCCCTGTACGCTGTCGAGATTGCCGGTCGGTTCGTCGGCCAAAAGCAAGAGCGGCTCGACGACGAGGGCGCGGGCGATGGCGACGCGCTGCTGCTCGCCTCCGGATAGTTCGTGCGGTCGATGCGGCCGGCGCGCGGCCAAACCCACCGCGCCCAATAGCCGCGCGGCGCGCTGTCTCGCTTCGTCCGCTGGGAAGCCGCCGATGGCCAGGGGCAGGGCGACGTTCTCTTCCGCCGTCAGCGTGTCCAGAAGCTGAAACGACTGAAACATCAAGCCGATTTGTCGTCGCCGCAGCAAGGCGCGTTCGTCCTCGCTCATGCCGGCCATGTCCACGCCGCCGATGCGAATGCTGCCCGCCGTCGGTCGATCCAACCCGGCGAGGAGATGGAGCAAGCTGCTTTTCCCAGAGCCGGACGGTCCCATGACGGCCACGAATTCGCCGCGCCGCAACGTCAAGTCGATGCCGCGCAAGGCTTCGACACGGGTCGCGCCCGTGCCGTATGCCTTCGTCAAACCCACAACCTCAAGGACCGCATTGTCCACAATGTCACCAATCCATCTCGTTCCCACGCTCCGCATGGGAACGAGGAGCCAGGGACGAGGAGTCAGGGAGCAGACGACGACTCACAGAGTTCCCGGCGGAAGGCGCAGATATTTGCCGTAAATGGTCGGATCGCCCCAGGTGCTTTGATCGAAGTGCATCTTGATCTGATCGTCGGCGCGCGGTTGGCCGGCGCTGTCCACACCGGCGAACGACATTAGGAATTTCTCTTTCTTCCGCTCCGCGCCGTGGACTTTGCCGCCGTTGCCGAGATCGAAGAACGGCGCTTCCTTGCCGCCACCATCGACGGCTACATGATACAATTGATCGTAAGATACCATCTCATAAGGATGCGTCTTGTCGCCGGAGGGCGTCTTCAAGCGCTCGGCACTGCCGAGTCCGATCACTTTGTGTTCGCCCGCCTTGAGAAACACCACCGGACGGCGTGGCTGATCGCGCGGTTCATCGACGATGCCGGCCACTTCCCAATCGATGTCGTCCTTCAGCGTCTTGGCCACGCAGAATTTCTTGTCCTTCTCCGGCGCGCCGAACGTTTGGCGCGCCGCGTCTTCGATGTGTTTCTCGACGAAAACCTTGTGAAAGCACCCGCACGCCGCGATCGTCTCGTAGAACATCGGGCCGCGTTCGGCATCGAGCGTGACGCGGACGACGCAACTGTCGATGTCCGCCGCTTCGGTGTCGAATCCCTTCATGCGCGGATGGGCGGGATACCAAGCCGTGTAGGTAATCTGCATGTGCGGATGGCCTTCGATCTGCACTTGCGGTTTCACGATGGCGTACACCTTCGGCTCTCCCGCGACGTAGGCTTTGAGTTTGCCCTTCTCGTCGTAGCGAAGATGGGCTTGGCCGATCTCGTCGTACTGGGGCGGATAGGGATACTTCTGGGCCTGCGAGTTGATGCGCTGCTGGACGAAAATGGGAGCGTAGTAATCGACTAAGACTTCGGGAGATGCCGCGGCAAGCTGCTTGCGATTCAGGGGCTTTTCGGCGAGGCGCGGCGTGAAGACGAAGGCATCGCCACCGACGGCCTTGACGGGATCTTCCAAAGCCGACTGGTCGAGCATTTTCCAGTGCGTCAGCTTGTTCGAGATCGCCTTACATCCAACCACCGCCAAGGCAAATCCAAACGACAAAGCGAAAAGAACGTACAACGAGGAGCGAAATGAACGCGCGGACATGATCGGACTCCTTCCGACGATGTTAGTAACACCGAATGCCCCTCCGAGGCGTGGAAAGTGGCTCTCTATACCACATCCGGAAAGGCAACACAATCCGAACTGAAATCAGAGGCGGATTCGATGGGGTCGTTCGATTCTCCGGCCCGAGGCAGCAGAACGCCGAACGTGCTGCCGCGACCAACGAGGCTTTGCACGTTCAGCGTTCCCCCAAATGCCGCGGCGATTCGCCGCACCACCGTCAATCCCAACCCAATGCCGGGCTTGCCTAGACTTCGAGTGTGCGGCGAGCGAAAGAACGGCTCGGACAGGTGCGGCAAATCCTCGGAGGGTATGCCGCAGCCTTTGTCCTCGACCGTCAGAACGACCCATTTTTCCTCTTCTCGAAGGCGCAGGACAATGTCGGTGCCAGGCGAACTGTACTTACAAGCGTTGTCGAGCAAGTTATCCAACAACTGCCCCAACAAAGGAGGCTGGGCACGGATCGGCAACGCGCGATCCGAGACGAAATCGAATCGAAAGTCCGCGCGCCGAGGATGACTGGACCACGCCTCCAAGTGAAGTTGAATCCAGGCGGACAGATTCAATTCGATCAAATTCGGTCGAATGGCCTCGGCGTCGGCGCGAGAGAGAAACAACATCATCTCGACGATTTGCCGCAACTGCTCCGCTTGGCGATGAACCCCCGCCAAGATCTGTCGATATTCTTGAGGCGACCGTTCGCGGCGGAGAATCACCTCGACCTGTCCGAGCATGGCGGTAAGCGGCGTGCGCAACTGATGCGAGACATCGCCGCTGAAGCGCCGTTGTCTCTCGAACGCTTCTTCGAGCCGAGCCAGCAGCCCATTGAAGGAATCGTGCAGATCCTCCAACTCGTCGCCGGTCTCTGGGCTGGGCAGGCGATGGTTCAGATCTTTGGCGTTCATGGCGCGAGCGGCGGCGGCCATGCGGCTCATGGGGGTCAGTGCTTTGCGACAGATCCATCGACCCGCCGCCGCCGCCGCCAACCACACCCCCGACGAAAGCAAGATCAGAGCCAACGCGAGTCGGTGCAATGTCTCCTTGAGAGGCTCCAACGAAAGAGCCGTCGCCAACACCAACTCGGCGTGCTGATTGGACGGCAAATGCCGCCGCGATCCACCCGAATCGCCCGCCTGTTTGGGCGTAGGCTCGGCGAGAGCGACCGTTGGAAGTGGAGCGGAGGAGTGTTCCGGTCGAAGACGCCGACGAGCCAAACACCAGGGATGTCCGGATCGCTCAATTTCTTGGATACTTCTGCTCTCGTCCGCCGGGCTAGAGAGTCCGGGGACGATGAGCGTACCCTCCAGGTTGGCGGAACGGTCCACGAGTTGGCCTCGACCGTCGCGCACTTCCCAGCGGATGTGATCCTGGCCGCTGTCCTTGCCGAGCATCAAATGATGTTCTTCCGGTTCCCAGTGGAGAATCGTCGGCTTGACCTCGGCGGCGGCGGCCAACGTGTCCAACGCCGAGGCCAAGCGATCTTTCGTTTTCTGGTATAGATACGACTGTGCCATGAAATACAACGACAGCGAAAACCCCACAAATACCAGGGCCAACGCAGCCAAGAAGAACGCCGACAATCGATGGGATAGAGTCATGGTTACTTTTCCGCCCGAAGGCCAGCCACTTCGCCGAACAGATAGCCGCGGCTTCGCAGCGTGTGAATCAGGCGCGGGCCGTGAGCTTCCAATTTTCGACGCAATTCCATGACGTGAACTTCCAACGTATTGGACGTTCCGTCGTAACGCTCGTCCCAAACTTGTTCGTAAATGCGCGTGCGCGACATCACTTCGTCGGGATGGCGCAGGAAGAAGAGCAACAGCGCGTACTCCTTGGCGGTCAAGTCGAGATCGTTGCCAGCGCGTTCGGCGCGCTGGCTGACCGGGTCCATGCGCACGCCGAATCGACTGAAGATCGCCGGTTGCCCGCTGTTTTGACGGCGCGCCAGCGCCCGCACGCGCGCCAACAATTCCTCGAAGGCGAACGGTTTGCACAAGTAATCGTCCGCGCCGGCATCCAGTCCGCGCACGCGCTCCGATACGGTGTCGCGGGCCGTCAAAAATAGCACCGGCGTATTTTGGTCGATCTCACGAAATCGCTGGAGCAGGCTCAGACCGTCGGGACCGGGAAGACACCAATCGAGCAACACCACGTCCCAACTTCTGCCGCGCAGGGCTTGCCACGCCGATTTGGCGTCGCCGCTCTGTTCCACGGTGAACCCCTCTTCTCTCAGTCCGCGTACCACAAACTCCGCGATAGCCGTTTCGTCTTCGACGACCAATACATGGATGCCCACGCTTGGCTCCTCCTCGACGGGGCGCGGGTCTCTGGGCGGAGTCGGGGACGCATGGCCTCCACCCAAAAACAACCGCGCATCTCGTTTCGATTCCGTAACCGCGACAGGGTTCATGTTACTTTCGTCTCCTCGAATTGTCGCCGTTCGTCGGTCGCGCGGGAGTCGGCTGTCGATAGAGGCTCAAGCGTCGCCAGACTTCTTCTCGATGGACGGCCACTCGATCGGGCGCGGAAACCCCAAGGCGCACCTTGTTTCCTTGCGATTCCAAGACTGTAATCACAATGCCCAACTCGGGAACCACGAGGGATTCACCGATCTTGCGCGTCAATACCAGCATGTTGCGACTCCGTGCGTGCGAGAAGGAAAAGGCGAACGAGGGCGAACGAGAGCGATCGGCGGCATCTCCGTTCAAGCCGTATCTCGGTTGGACGGCGACGCGGTTCGAGCGAGCGATTTGACGCAGCCGGCCACCAGATGTTGCACCAAGTTATACAAGATGAGCGGTAGCAGCACTTTTGAATGCGAGGCCATGACGGTTGCCGCCAGTACCAGACCCGTCCCATTATTATTCATGCCCAATCCGTACATGAGAGCGCGCGTCTGAGCGTCTCCAGCCTTCATCAGCCGAGACAGACCCCATCCAGCCGCGAACATCAACGCGCACAGAGCGACGACCAACAACATCACCCAAGTTAGGTATCTCCAATCGGGATACGCGACGGCGTGCGGCAGAGAAACGGCGGCGTTGGCGTAGCAGAGTGTCAACAAGATAAGGGCATTGAAAGCGCCGAGATGCGGACGCCACGGATGGAGCCGCTCCTCCCCCAACAGTCGATGACCGAGTAGTCCCAACGCCGAAGGCACGACGACGGCGACGAGTAAGAAAATGTTGGTTCCCCCCGCCAATTCCAGCAGGAGAGTCGAACATTCGCCGCTGGTCATTTGGCTGGCCGCCCGCAAAATCAATGGGGTGGCGAAGGGACTGAGCAACGTGGAGCCAAGAACCAGACCCAGAGAGAGCGACACGTCCCCGCCGCCGTTTTGCGACCACGCCGCCGAGGAACCCGCCACCGGCATGGCAACCACCAACGTCAGACCGATCAGCAATTCCTGGAGTTCGGCGGCATCGGTGCAACCGCGTAGAATCTTCGTCAGGGCGCAAAGCAGCGCGAGCGGTAGCAAAAGATTGGCACACAAACCGGCGGCGAGTAGCCACGGCGCGCGACCCATGCGCGCCAGCAACTTCGTTCGCACCGCCAATCCGGCGTTTGCTAAAAGTAGGGCCAACAAGACGAGGGGGAGCGTTAATTCGATCCGGTTCCCGAAGAAGGCGATACCACCGAGCGACACGGAGCGTATCCATAACCCCGCCCGCGGCCACAACGCGGCAGCCGCGTAAGAGGCTAGAAGCAGCCAGAGGAAGTCTCGATTCAACGCGTTTGTTATCTTCGCCATCCACGGCGTCGCGGTCGGAGTTTCCTCGTTCGCAGGCGAAACCGGCCGGCTCCTTCTCGCGTCGGCATCCCAGGTTGTCCTTGAGGTTTTATCGCCCGGAGTCGCGGGATCGCGACGAGGCAGGAGTTTTTCAAACAGACTTCTCGCTCTCTCGGCTCGCGAACACCGGCAGCGATCGTCCTCTCTTTCGACGAGGGGGATCATCCCAAGCACTCGATTCTCCATCGGCTATTCCTCTTTCGAGCGGATTCCGTAGGCGTTTGCTTTTGGCCGGACGAGGCGGCGGGCCGTTCCGTCGATGGAGAAAGTATAAACGGAGAACATAAACGCACGGTGAACGGAGGATAAAATCGACCTTATCCGATCGCTCTCGAGTCGCGGACGGGTTTATCCAGCTTATACTGTAAATAACGGCATCGCCGAATCTCAATCACAATGAGGGTTGACATGCGTATCCATCGAAGAAATGCGAGGACCGTGGGAGGGCTGGGCGGCTTTCTGGCGGTTTGGCTGTGGTTGGCGGGACCGATACCCTGGGTGGGAGCCGCGGACCCGCTCTTCGACAAACAGGTGCGGCCGATCTTAAACTCCAGTTGTGTCCGCTGTCACTCCGGACGCAAAAACAGAGGAGGACTCGATCTCAGTACGCGAGACAAACTATTACTCGGCGGCGATTCCGGTCCTTCCGTGGTTCCCGGCAAACCCGCAGACAGCATCTTGATCGACGTATTGGCCCCCAGCGGAAAGCCTCACATGCCGCCCAAAAAGCAACTCCCTCCCGCCGCCATCGCCACTCTGACGCGCTGGGTTAGCACGTTGAAGGCATCCGATGCTCCCGCGGGAGCAAACCAAAACGCCGCTCCGAATAAGGGACGCGCGAAGAAAAAGCGAGGCAGACGCGAACGAGGGCGAGAACGCGACGACGATTAACGGCGATATTTTAATCCGTGGGTCGAGAGTTCTAGCCCGACCCACGGCGCATCTTAATTCTTCGGCGCGGTCAATTGGGCGGCGCGAGCGCGGGCGGCGGCGACGATGAGGTCGGCGCATACATCCTCGCCCAAAAGGCTCGAATTGAGGATCAAATCGTAGGTATGGATGTCGTTGGGATCGCGGTGGAAATTGGCGGCGATGAACTCGATGCGGCGCTCGTCGCGGATGCGGACGCGCTCGGTCGCTTCGTCGACGGTCAAACGGAGCCATTGCCCCATGTAGGCGATGCGCTCGTGTAAGGGAGCGACAATACGGACGTTCAACGTCGTT
This sequence comes from Planctomycetota bacterium, assembly GCA_021781415.1. GTDB lineage: Bacteria > Planctomycetota > Planctomycetia > Gemmatales > Gemmataceae > JAJPHU01. Next base: position 12,558 of record JAJXWW010000019.1, on the reverse strand, counting down.
TCGCGCGGCAAAATATAGCCCGCTCCGCGACCGATCAACACGACCTGCCCCTGCGCCCCCAAGGCCAAGACCACGCGAGCCAGGTTCACGATGTTCGGATGCTCGCTCAGCGCGCGGTCGTGGAGAAGTTGGCGCAGACGTAATTCGGGCCAATCGGCGGGGGCTTCCGGCGGTTCGTCGAGAACGCCCTGGCCGACGATCGCCTCTTGAGCCATGAATTCGAGCAGCTCTTGATCGTAGACTTGCCAACCGAGTTTGCGACCGACGCGGCGAGCGATGGAGCCTCCGCGCGCACCGGCCTCGCGGCTGAAGGCAACGGTCAACGTCGAGGGGCCGGAACGAGGAGCGGGCGGGCCCCCGCGATCGCCCTGGAACCCGTGGCGCGGCGACTCGCGCGGGGTTTCGCCGAGGGCGGGCGGGTTGATGGGGCGAGGAAGCGGAGGCATGACACAATCCCTCGAAAGTTCCGAAATACGAGCGCAGGTCAAACGACTTCGTGATACTGGGCGCGCGAAAAAGCCACCGTGCCGATCCCTAAAAGAAGCACCGTCAATCCCAGCAAGACGGCGAGGGCGGTCGCGCCGTCCACCGGCAAGAAGATCTCCGGGCGCTCCGGTTGCACGCCGAAATCGCCCGCTGCGTCGAACATCATGCAGCGGGCGTAGAAACCGATGCTGATGCGCTTCAGATAACCGGGCATGTTGCCGAAAATCACTTCGAGAAAGAAGGCATAGACGATGGCGGCCACGGCGGGCCGGCGGAAGGTCGCACCCATGAAATAAAACAGCGACGAAAACGCCAACGTCGCCGCCAACACGCTCGGCCAATACAAGCGCAAGGCCAGCAATCCCGATTGCCCGCCCACCAGACACAACAATACGAAGCCGCCCAACGTCAGCCCGATGGTCCACGGCAACAGCGCCGCGAACTTCGCCAAATAAATCGCCGGTCGAGGCAACGGCCGGCTCAACAGCCAGATGAGACTATTGCTCTCGCGCTCGCCGCCCAAGGCTTCGGTGGCAAAACTGAGATTGAACAGCGGTACGAGAAAGCTCAAAAACAGCAGAAAAACAATCCAGTGCGAGAATATCGGGAAGCCGGAGTAAAGGATAATGCCGCGCACGCTCGCCGCCAGCGCCGCCTGCACGCCTTGCCCCTCCGCCGAAGCGTCCGGCAAACTCGCCAGCATTTGCACCTCGTCGGCCCACTGCATATACGTCGGTCCCTGGCGATACGGCCAACGCCAATAGCGCATGCTCCACGCGCCGCGCGCCGTGAAAATCGCCACCAACGACACCGAGAACAGTAGCAACCCCACCGCGATCCACACCATCTGCTGCGAGCGCGCCTGTCTACGCCAACTCAGCCAGACGAGGTAGAACCACGCCCTAAGCCCCGACGTGGAGTCCGGGAGAAGGGGAGACACGACGGCGAGGGAACGGTTCGCGGTCTTCAGCGAAACCGTCTCCCTTTCCCCCTCGTTCTCATTGTAGTCGGGAACCATGAACTTCTCCCCTTCCGATCTCAAGCCGAACGACCGCTCAGGAGATAGCCGAGGACTGCGGACGTGGAGTCGTCGAGCGTTTCCAGCCGAGCGATTTCGTACCATTCTTCGAGAACCAAGCGCGTCAATTCTTGGAAGAATCGCTGGGGATTGCGGGCACGGACCAGGACCGGATCGACGGCGTCTTCGGGGCGGGCGTCCAATAATTCGACGCCGACCACGTCGTTTAGTTTGAGCAGCCCCGCCGCTAGGCGACGCCGTTCGTCGTTCTCGGAGTCGTTTTCGCCCGGCGAACTTCTTTTGACATCGATGCGGATCAGCAGCGGGTGATTGTCGAGTCGGTCGCGGATTTGGGCCACGGTACCGACGGCGGCAATGCGACCGTGGGCCATGATGGCGAGATGATCGGTCAGCTTTTCCAGTTCCTCTAGTTCGTGGCTGGAAATTAAGAGACATTTGCCCATGGAAGCCAAATCGCCGAACAGGCGCACGAACTCGTCGCGTCCGACGGGATCGATGCCGCTGAGCGGTTCGTCGAGAACCATCAACTCCGGATCGTGGAGAAGCGCCTGCGCCAGTTTGATGCGCTGCCTCATGCCCTTGGAGTAGCCGCGCACACGGCGTTCGGCACGCCCGGCCATGCCGACGCGCTCGAGGGCGAAGGCGGCCCGGTCGAGTGCCTCGCGGCGCGGATAGCCGTACAGACGCGCCATCGCCTCGACGAACTGCCGACCCGACATTTCCTCGTAAAACGAGTCCAATTCGGGACAGTAGCCGACGTGCCGACGCGCCGATGTACTCCAAGCATCGTGGCCGCGGATTTCGATGCTGCCCAGATCCGGGCGCAGTTGGCCGGTGATGAGGCGCATGAGAGTACTCTTGCCCGCGCCGTTGGAGCCGACCAATCCGGTGATGCCCGAACGCAATTCGAGCGTCACCTGGTTGACGCCGATGACCGGGCCATACCACTTCGAGACTCGCTGGCACAAGAGAAGCGGTAGGGCGGCTGCTTCCTCGGTTAGCCGCGACCCGAAGGGGAGCGCGGGCGGCGCGCTCCCCTTCGGGTCGCGGCTAACCGAAATAGCCGTCAGCGGACGATCTCCACGCCCCGAATCCGGCGAATCAAGTAGGTCAGGCATAGCAGACTCACTCCTCCCAGAACCAGGGCCGCTTCGTACCACGGCGGTTGATTGCCGGGCCGAATCGTCTCCAAATCCAATCCTAGACAAGCAGCGCCGATGAGCGACGTACTGTTCCACAAGTCGATCAAGCGCCAACGCGGGCTGAAACGCAGACCATCGACCATTGCAGCCGACAGAAGCCGACAGAAGAAAAACAACGTCGTCCACATCATAATGAGCGGCACCGTGCGCCGCAGCCAAGTCGCCGTCGCCAACAGCAGCACCGTCAACGTCACCGTCAGCACCAAGCCGTATCCCAAAATGCCGAGCAACAGATCGAAGCGCTCGAAGAGATATTCCCACGATTCGAGAACGCCCCACTGCGCGAACAGAACGATGGCGGGCAAGGTGGTCATCAGATTGATGAAGACGGCCACGGCCAACCCCTTGCCGAGCAGATAGTGCCAGCGCGACAGGGGCTTCGACAGATAATAGGGCAAACTGCCGAAACGCAGATCGTTGCCGATGAGGATGGAGCCGGCCAGGGCGAGGACGATCATCACGATGTAGCCTTGATAGGCGAAGAAGCTGCGATACGATTCGGCGCTGCCGTCCAGCTTCAGAAATCCGCGAAACAGGGCGATCAGATGGCGGGGATTCATGCGCCCCCATCCGCCCAGTTGCACGTCCGTCTCGCCCGCCTGCGTCTCCGCCCACGACAGCAGGTATTGCCCGAAGAAGAAGAGCAGGAAGATGAGCAATCCGAGGATGTAGATGATCCAGAACATCCATTTTTGGAAGATGCTCGTCAGCGCCACGCGCGCAATGGGCCATATACTGGCGGCAGGCGTCCGAAACTCGCCTCGCCAGGGTCGATAGTGCAACAACTCGGGAGTCGCCGCCCGATTCAGACTTTCGCCCATGTCGCCCTTCTTCTCCGCGCGCGGAATGAAGAGACTATCCGCAAAGCTCCCCTCGCCCCTGTACTCAGGGGAGAGGGGTCGGGGGTGAGGGGTGAGAATACTCGAAAAAACTCACCCCCTCACCCCAACCCCTCTCCCCCTGAGTACAGGGGGAGAGGGGCTTCTCGGACGGCCTCTAAGTTTGGTCCTTCAACACGCGATGGAACAACTCTTCGAGATCCTCGTCGTCGGGCTGCAAACCGCGCAGCAAGACGCGGTGATTGTCGGCCAGCGTGAAGAACGCGCGCGTCACCCATTGCGACGGCACGGCGACCCGCAACTCGCCCCGTCCATTGTCGTGGAGGACTTGCACGCCTTCAAGACGTAACTCCTCTCGAAACGCCGTTGCATCGCCCTGAATTTGCAGGCGGTATCGATCCTGACGGCGACGGCACAGCTCGGCGACGCCCCCTTGCAACAACAAGCGCCCCTTGTGCAAAATCAACACCGAATCGCAGACGCGCTCGACATCGCCGAGCAGATGCGTGGACAGCAAAATCGACTTGTTATGATCGCGTCCCAACGTGAGCAGCAAGCGCAACATGGCCTCGCGTCCGGCGGGATCGAGACCGCTGGTGGGTTCGTCGAGCAACAGCAGCGGCGGATCGTGGACGAGCGCCTGGGCCAGCTTGAGCCGCTGTTTCATGCCGGTCGAATACTCTTCCAGACGGCGATAGCGCGCGTCCTCCAACTCCAGATAGGTCAGCACTTCGTGGGCGCGCCGTTGGGCCTCGCGGCGCGACATGCCGTACAGTTCTCCGGCCAAGGCGACATAATCCGCTCCGCGCAGACCGGGAACGAGGGCATCGGCCTCCGGCATGTAGCCGATGGCCCGTCGCAAAGCGGTCCCCTCGACACCGATCGGGTGTCCCAGAACGTGTCCCGTACCGGAGGAAGGCGACAGCAAGCCGAGCAAGATCTTCAGCAGACTGGATTTGCCCGCGCCGTTCGGCCCGAGCAGACCGACCCGACCGGGGGCCAGCTGGAACGTGACATCGCACAGCGCTTGGAACTCTCCGTACCAGCGAGAAAGGTTGCGCAGGTCGATCGTCGTTCGCCGATCGTTTGCTTCACTCTGCCCCATGTTTTCTCCCTGGGCCGCGCACCAGATCAACCCTTCCCATTGTAGCAAAGCGGGCAAGCCTCCGTAGGGACGACCGACGGCGTCAATTCGAGACTATCCGCAAAGCCCCCCTCTCCCCTGTACTCACGGGAGAGGGGGTAGCGCCGAACAGTTCGAGAGACACGGTTCGCACCCGAATATAAAGGATTTCTTATTTTACCCAATCCACCCTTTCTCTTTTTCGCATTGACACTTGAAAGCGGAGGCGGTATTGACTTTCTCTCGTCAAACGTCTCGCTCGGTTCACGGAGGAGAAGAGTATGTTTTATGGACGAAGTCTGTGGGCGGCTTTCCTCGTCGCTCTGCTGTCGGCGGGTATGGTCGCGGCCGGTTCGGTAACGTCGGGACCGCAGGTTGGCGACAAGGTTCCCGGTCCCTTCAAGCCGATGAACGTCACGGGAGAGGACGCGGGCAAGGCGTCTTGCCAGTATTGCAGGAACGGATCGCGTCCCGTCGCCGTCGTTTTCGCCAAGGAAGTGACGCCCGCTCTGGCGCGGTTGGTTGCGAAGATCGACGCCGCCAACGTCGCCAGCAAGGATGGCATGGGCAGCTATGTCGTCGTTTGCAACGAGGCCCCCGGCGTGGATCGGCAGTTGCTCGCCGTCGCCCAGCAGATGCGGATTCAACAAACGATTCTGACCACCTACAAGGCCGGTGGGCCGGAGAAATATCGCCTATCTCCCGAAGCGGATGTGACGGTGTTGCTCTACAACCACTTCACGGTGAAGGCCAATCGCGCCTTCAAGAAATCCGAACTGACCGAGGAGGCGATCGACGCCGTCGTGGCCGATCTCGGCAAAATGCTCGCGGATAACTAAACTCCGCAATCTCGTTTGCGACTCTCTCGTTCGCTCCCTCGGAGGGATGAGGGAGTCGCAAACGATCGGCGTCTTCGGACAGAGTCGTCCGTCCAACGAGTAACGAGCATGGCACGAAGCATCCTGCTTACCGGCGCGACGGGTTTTTTGGGTCGCTACCTCCTGCGCGATCTGCTGGTCCGCGGGCGATCCGTCGGCGTCTTGATTCGAGGCAACGCCGAACAATCCGCCGACGAGCGACTCGACGAATTGCACGACTTCGCCTGCGAATCATCGAGCCGGACATTGCCGCGTCCGGTGCTGTTGGAAGGCGATTTGCGCACGCCGAATCTGGGACTCGACGCGGCGGAGCGCTCTTGGCTGGCGCGCGAGGCCGACGCCGTGGTTCACTCGGCGGCCTACGTCGCCTACCAGCCGACTCCAGACGGCGAGCCGTGGGAAACCAACGTCAACGGAACCTATCGCCTGTTGGAACTGTGCCAATCGTTGGGCATCGCGGAATTGCATCATCTTTCTACCGCTTTTGTGTGCGGAGATCGGCGCGGCACCGCCTTCGAAGACGAACTCGACCTCGGCGACGGAACCGGTAACGCCTACGAACAGAGCAAGTTTGCCGCCGAGCAGCTGATCCACGATTATTCCGGCATGAGGACGACGATCTATCGTCCGTCGATTGTCGTCGGTGATAGCGCGACCGGCTACACCAGCACCTACCACCATTTTTATCGCTTTCTCGAACTGGGCGTGCGTCTGTCGGGCCAAGGTGGCAAGAAGCGAACGCGCCGCCAGAACCTCTCGATTCGTCTCCCCTTAACCGGCGAGGAAGCGCAAAACATCGTCCCGGTGAATTGGGTTTCGCAAGCGTTGCTCGAAATACTGAGCCAACCGCGCCGGCACGGAAGCACCTATCACTTGGTCGCCTCTCGGTCGATGCGCTTGCGTGAGATTTGTGCCATCCTGGGCGATTTGTTGGGCTTCGAGGGAGTGTCGTGGGTCGGCTCGGAGGGGTTGCCCGATGCCACCGCGCTGGAGAGCCTGGTTCTCGATCAATTTAAGGAATACTGGTCGTATCTCCGCGCCAACGTGATATTCGACCGCCGCAATCTCCTCCGCGCGTTGCCCGATCTGCCGCCGCCCGCCTTCGATGCCGCCTTCGTGTCGCGCCTCTTGGCTTTCGCCCAACGAGACAATTGGGGGCGCAATCGTTCGCGCCCGGCAGAGAGAGACGGTTCCAGCTTAGGGCACTATCTGGAGCGCGTCCTTCCGATGCGAATGAAAAATTCGCCCGTGGCCGAGGTGTTGCCCGACGGTTTGATTTTCGTTCTCGACGTGCGCGGCCCCGGTGGCGGTCAGTGGTCTTATCGCTGCGACGAAGGCTCGCTGCGCGTCTGGCGCGGACGCGCCGCCGACGCCTCCGTCGCCTATCGAATGGAAGCACCGGCGCTCGCCGATGTCCTCCAACGACGGCAGACGGCGCAGCAAGCCTTTTTCGACGGACGCATCGACATTGAGGGCGACGCGGAAAAGGCCATGAAGTTGGCCCTGCTCATCGAACAGTTCCTGGCCCATGACAACGAGGTTTCGCCGCTAGAAACGGAGAGGATTCATGCCGTCGGCTGAGATGAGCCGCCCGGTTGTCGAAGGAGTGCGCTTTTCCACGGCGGATCATGTGTTGGAGGGCGAATTGGCGTATCCGGAGGATCGAGATACACCGCTCGGCGCGGTCGTGTTGGCCGGTTCGCATCCGCTCTTGGGCGGGAATATGCACAACAACGTCGTGCGCGGCCTGGGCGATGGCTTGGCGGAGCGCGGCTGGGCGACGCTGCGGTTCAACTATCGCGGCGTCGGTCGAAGCGAGGGACCGCGCGTCGATGTGGCGCGGCACATGGCCGAGTTTTGGCAAACCTCGCACGTCTCCGGCGAGATGGATTTGTGGCAAGACGTGCAAGGGGCCGTCGATTTCATGCGGGCGACTCTCGATCCGTCGTTGCCGCTCGTTCTCATCGGTTACAGCTTCGGCTGCGCGCTGCTGCCCGCCGTGGGCCGCGCCGCAAATCCCGCCGCGCTGATAGCCGTCGCTCCGCCTTTAGGCAAACACGATTATAGCAACTTTGCGGATTCTCGATGTCCTCTTTTGGCGATTGTATCCGAAGACGATTTCACCCTGGAACAGCCCCGGTTGAAAGCCTGGTTCGATACGCTACCGGAACCGAAGCGACTGGTGCAAAAAGCGTCGGACAATCACTTCTTTCGGGGGCACGAACCGTGGCTCGTCGAGACGGCGTCCGCCTTTCTTGAGGAACATCTGCCATGAACCTTCGTTCGTTGAATCGGGACATGAAAGCGCGGCGAGAGACAGCGTGCGACCGGGACGAACGGCTGCGCGAACTCTTGGCGCTCCATTTTCACCCCGAATGGGGCAGCGAATACTGGCTGCGACGTCAACAACGGCTCGGCTGGGATGTGTGCGATCGCGTGCGGACTCTCGACGATCTGTGGCTACTCGGTCCCACGCCGTTGTCCGATCTGCGCGCCAGTCCGCTGCGCGCGTTCGTCCCCCGCGCTTTGCATCGACAAATGCCGCGCTTCGTCCTCGGCGAAACGGCTGGGACGAGCGGCGCGCCGCTGACGACGGTCTATCGAGACGACGAGTTTCAAGCGGCCTTCATCGATCCGTTTCTGCGCGTGGCCGAGGCGACGGCCTTCCCCCAAGGCGAACCCTGGTTGTGGGTCGGTCCCTCTGGGCCGCACATCATCGGCAAAGTGGTGCGCGAGTTGGCGAAACAGACGGGCAGCATGGACCCTTTTAGCGTCGATTTCGATCCGCGATGGGCGAAAAAGCTGGCCGAGGGATCGCTGGCGCGGCGAAGGTATCTCGATCACGTCACCGATCAGGCATTGGACCTCTTGAACCGAGAGGAGATCGGCGTGTTGTTCATCACGCCGCCGGCGCTGGCCGCGCTGACCGCGCGACTGACCGACCGACAGCGCGAAGCGATCCACGGCATTCACTACGGCGGCATGAGTCTGACGGCGGAGACGGTCAACGACTTTCGCTCCGCCTATCCCAACGCCGTTCATCTGGCCGGCTACGGGAACACCCTGTTCGGCGTGGTCATGGAAATGACCGATTTACCTCGAACGAATATCGACTATTTCCCCTTGGCCGAACGCCTCCGGTTCCATCTCGTCGATTGGCCCGACGACGAGAAAGAAGCAAAAACTTGGCCGCCGCACCTCGTGCGGCGCGGCGAGAAGGGCCGCGTCTTGTTTCATCGTCTCGACGAGAGTTGCTTGTTGGTTGGCGCGGTGGAGCGCGACGAGGCGGAGTTCGTCGAGCCGAGTGCCGAGGCGCTGGCTCTGGGATGCCGGGTGGATGGCTTGCGCAATCCACAACCGCCCGCGCCGCTGGCCGGACGTTTGCAATTGGGACTTTATTGAGTCGCCGATCGGAAGGAGCATGGCATGGAAGTCGTGAAACACTTGCGCATCGCTTATACGCCCGATAGCGACGACGCCTTCTATTACGATGCCTTGGAGAACGGGCAGGTCTCGCTTCCCGGGTACGATCTGGAGTTTCATCGGCAGCCGATGAGCGTTCTCAATCGCGCCGCCCTGCACGGCGAGTACGACATTAGCGCTATTTCCTCTGTCGTTTATCCTCGTATTGCGCGCCGCTATGCCATTCTCAGCGTCGGCACGAGCGTCGGCCGCGGCTATGGTCCGGTCCTGGTGGGACGCGAGCCGAGGACTCTGGGAGAGCTGGCGGGCAAGCCGGTCGGCGTCGGCGGGATTCCGACCACGGGATGGTTTCTCTTACGCCTCCTTTGTCCGCGGGCGGTTCCCATCGAGATGCCGTTCGACCGCATCGCCGATGCCGTCGCCGCCGGTGAATTGGAAGCGGGCGTGATGATTCACGAAGAGTTGCTGTATTATCCGCGGCTGGGATTGCATCGCATCGTCGATCTCGGCGCGGAGTGGTGCCGACTCCACGGGTTGCCGTTGCCCGTTGGGTTGAATGTGATTCGCCGCGATCTCGGCGTATCGGCCATGCAGCACCTTTGCACCGTCCTGCGCCGCAGCCTCCAACACGGCCTAGACCATCCGCGCGAGACGTTGGCGCGCGTCTGTCGTTTCGGACGCGGCGAGGACGGACAATGCACGGATCAATTCGTGTCGATGTTCGCCAACGAAGACTCGGTCTGCATGCCTCACGACGTGCGCAAAGCGCTCCGCGTTCTGTTCGCGCAAGGTGTCGATTTGGGGTTGGGCCAAGCCCCGCCTATTTTAGACATTGTAGAGGGTATAAAAGACATTGTGCCCGCCTACGAATTTCTACAGGCGGCTTGAGGCTCGGGCGGCACGCTCTCCACGACATGATTTCGGAACGATTCGGTCACTAAGGCTCGAAGAGAAGTGTTATGATCTGCAAGTCTTCGAGGGTGTTTTGGGTTCGGTGGCTGGCTCTTTCGTGTCTGCTCATCGTGGCCGGCTGCGATCATACGGCGGGCTTCCTCCGCTCTCCCTCGACGGAAACGACGGAAGCAGCGTCCGATCCTCCGCCGGTCGATCCGCCTCCCGAAAGCGCACCGGGGAACGATTTGGTCCCGGCGGGGAGCGACGCGCTGGTTGGCCCGCGCGTCGAGGAATCGCTACTGCCCGACGTGCCGCCGGGGCCGAGCGGCGAGGAATCGGCATCGTCCGACGTGCTGCCCAAGCCGCGCGTTGAGGAACCGGCACGGCCCGACGCTCCTCCGGGCGAGGCATCGCCCCCCGCCAACGCACCGCTCTTTGCTCCGCCTCCCTTGGCTTCTTCACCTCCGTTGAAGCCCGGCTCGGTCGCCGCCGATCCGGTGTCTTCCGTGTGGGGCATCATCGGACTGGAAGGGTTTCCCTACGGTCAAACCATCGCCTCCAACGGGGTCGAGTACAATCAACTCTTTTCTTTGGGCTTGGATTTCAACATTTGGCTCTGGCGCTCTCAGCGCGTTTATGGGTTCGCCGATTCGACTTTCTGGGGACAGAAAGCCGCGCCGGGCATCACCAATCCCAAGCAGGGCATGTTCGACTTCAGCAAACGCGAATTCGATTTGAATATAGGCACGGCTTGGAATTACTACGGCAATTGGGAATTGCGCACCTTTGCCTATTCGTTCAACAATCTCAATCGCGGTGACTCACAAGTCAGCCCGCAGGGATTCAACGACGGCGTCGGTCTGGAAAATCGCTACTATTTGAATCCCACCTACGCCGACCTCGGCACTCCCGCATTCGACAAGGCGCGGGCCACCTTCCTCAGTTTCGGCTACTATCCGACCAAGAGCATGGTCGATGGCAGCGGCGCTCAGTTCAAGCCCGGCGCGTTTCTCCGCAGCTATCTTATTTGGGAATTATACGGTCCTAAATGTTACCTCTATACCGACGATACGTTTCTCACCGACAAGGGGATGCGGCCCGCGCTGTTCACCACCGATACCGGCATCGCCTATCGTCCGTTCGACAAGCTGCCGCGCGTCGAGTTCCGCCTCGGAACGCAGGACATCATCGACTTGCTCAACACCGATGTCGAGGCCAGCGTCTACGTCGCCGTCCGTTGGATCTTTTAATCGCTCCGTCCGAGGATACCCATGCCAGACGGTCCTCCCGCGATCGGCACCGCACCATCGCTCGTCGCCGGACGACGACGGCGGACTCGTCCGTGGCGGCGGATCGTGACTTGGGGATTGCTTTGGATTGTCGCGGTCCAAGGATTCGTCGTGCTGTATTTGGAGTGCTTTCATTCGGAGTTTCTCGATCCGAAATATGGCTGTAGAATGCTCGCCCTCCGCGAACGCTGCCGCGAGCGATCCGCTCGACCGTTGCTCGTGGCCTTGGGTTCGTCTCGGACGGAGCAGGGGCTTCGTCCGAGTCGGTTGCAATCGAGCGGCCCGATGTTTTACAACCTGGCACGCGGGGGCAGCAGTCCGCTGCTCTATCTCGTGACGTTGCGGCGTCTGTTGGCCGACGGCGTTCGACCGGATGGGCTGCTCGTAGAGGTCTTTCCCCCCGCGCTCGTGGAAGGCGAGGAAAGCGCCGTGGTCTACAAACCGACGCTGCGCGATTGGCCGCTGCTGCGCCGCTATCCGTTCCAGACTCGAACGTGGACCGCCTGGTTGCAAGATCGCCTCTTACTCTGGTACAAGTATCGAAGTGGATTTCTTGCCTCGCTGGCTCCCGAGTTGTTGCCGGCGCAGGCGCGATGGGGCGAGCATCTATGGGATTATCGCGGCGGCGAATGGCGGGCCGTGGGCGATTGGATCTCGCCTCTGGAACGACGGCGGTTGACCGACGACGCGCGACGCCGCTACGCCCGCTCTTTGAATCACTTTCGGATCGACGCCGATGCCGACCGCGCCTTCCGCGAGTTGTTGGAAATGTGTCGCGCCCAGGGAATCGCCGTCGTCCTGTTTCTCATGCCGGAGTCCGACGAGTTTCGCGCCTGGTATCCCCCCGAAGCGAGGCGGAGGTTGTCGTCTTATCTGTCGGACTTGCAAGCGGAATACAACCTGCCCGCCGTCGACGCCCGCGACTGGTTTGATAAAAGCGATTTTTCCGATGGCCATCATCTTCTGAAGCGAAGCGCAGTTACATTCACCCGCCGCTTCGCCCGTGAAGTTGTGTCGTTGATGGAGCCGTAGGGCGGATCGAGCGAAGCGAGCCCCGCCGAACAAGGAGGATGTCGTGACCCGCAGCGAAGAGTTGTTAGCCGCCAAGAAAGAATATCTCGTACCCTGCGTCTATCACTTTTATCAGCGTCCGCCGGTGCTGGTGCGCGGCGAGGGGGCCTACCTGTTCGATAGCGAAGGCCGCCGCTATCTCGATTGTTTTTGCGGCGTCACCGTCGTCAGCGCCGGCCATTCCAACCCGGAAATTGTCGAAGCTGCCATCGATCAGCTGCGCCGCTTGCAGCATACCACCACGATCTATCTGACCGAGCCGATGTTCGATCTCGCCCGCGCCATCGCCGAGTTGACGCCGCCGCCCTTGCGCC
>JAJXWW010000126.1 GCA_021781415.1 Planctomycetota bacterium | reverse complement strand
CCGCTTTCAAATCGAAACCTTCCGACTTCCCCTCGGCCAACGGCTTGAGTTTCTCAAAATCGGGCAGGTTCTCCCACGATCCTTCATAGTAGGCGTAGCGAACGTTGGCCGGCGCTTTGGCCAACGCTTGGCCGCGCAGCAGATAATTCGCAACCTGATTGGCTTCTTTGTTGTTGAGGATGCCGGGCATTCTTCCCGAAGGACGAACGGTATGAGGGTTCTCCAAGAAGGTGGCCAGGCTGACGATTGAGTATTTGGCGCGCAGATCGCCCAGAGGTACCGAGGTGGCAAGCACTTTGTCGGGATTACCCTCGCCGTCGCGCGTGCCATGACAGGCCACGCAACCGACTTGCTGGTACACCTGTTTGCCTTGTGCCGCGGCTACGAAATCGGCGCGCACTCGCTTGAGCGTGCCAGTTGAGGCCAGGAAATGCGTCAGTGCCTCGACCTGCCGTTCGCGCTCCGCCGCATCGCCTCCGGCCAATAGGTCCGGCATGGTCGTTCCCGGCTTGAACGCATGAGGGTCGCGGAGGAATTTACGAAAGAAGCTGTGCCGCACGCGACCGCCGACATTGTCGAGGATCGGCGCTTGCTTGTTCGACGGCGTGGCTTGCTTTCCGCCTTCCGCCTTGTGGCAACTCGCGCAACTCAACTCGCCCCACAACAGATGCCCGCCTTGGAGACGATCCGCCGTCGCATCGTTGTAAAAGCGCTCGAATCCGGCAACGATCGGGCGACCGTCCGGCTTCGCGGTTTTTTCGGCAGTCCTCCCATCGGAAGGGGCCAAAAGCAGGGTGGCGAGTAGAAGGAGAAAGCGGGGCGACCTAAGTCGCGTCGAACTAACGAGCATACATTCATTCTCCACGCGAAACGCAAAGGCGGGTTGCCATAAGATGGCGGCTCGGACTACGGCGGTCAAGCCAACGGTGGGAACATTTCACACACGATCTTACTCGGAGTCGGTGTCGTTCGCAAGAGCCGCAACGCGAATCGGTGCGAAGAAAGCGAGGATCGTACTTCGCCATCGCGGGGAATCGAGTAGAATAGATGGTATGGTTTGGCCTACCTTCGTTTCGAGATACCCATGCTCAATGCCATAATCGACTGGTCGTTGCACAATCGCTTCGTTGTCGTCGCCGGCGCGTTGGTCTTCGTGGCACTGGGAGGCTGGTCGTTGTCGCAACTCGACATCGACGCCTTCCCGGACACCACGCCGGTTCAGGTGCAGATCAACACCATCGCGCAGGGACTTGCGCCCGAGGAAGTCGAACGACAGATCACCTATCCCGTCGAACAGGCCATTAACGGCTTGCCGCGTTTGCAACAGCTGCGTTCGATCTCGAAATTCGGCATCTCGCAAATCGTCGTCGTCTTCGCCGACGGAACCGACATCTTTTTCGCCCGCCAGATGATTAACGAACGTCTCGGCACCGCCAAGATTCCCGACGGCATTCCGCGCCCGGAGATGGGACCAATCGCCACCGGACTGGGCGAAGTCTTCCACTACATTGCCACTCCGAAACATGTCGATTTAGCGTCGCTGCCGGAGAAGGAGCGCGCCGAGGAGTTGACCCATCTGCGCACGGTGCAGAATTGGATTGTGAAGCCGGCGCTGCGCACCGTGTCTGGAACCGCCGAGATCAACGGTTGGGGCGGCTATCAAAAGCAGTATCAAGTACGCATCCACCCCGACAAACTCTTGCACTACGGCGTGTCGTTCGATCGGGTGATGGAGGCGGTGCGGGAGAACAATCTCGTTGCTGGAGGCGGCAACATTCAGCAAGCTGGAGCGATGTATCCGGTGCGCGGCTTGGCGCGGACGGTCGATCTGGAGCAGATCAAAAAGATCGTCGTCGATACGCCGCGTCCCGGTGTCCCGGTACTGGTGGGCGATGTGGCCGACGTGGAGATTGGCCATGAGATTCGGCTCGGCGGCGTCACGAGTCAGGGGCGGGGCGAAGTCGTGTTGGGTCTGTGTTTCATGCTGATGGGCGAGAACAGCCACGAAGTCACCGACCGCCTCAAAACGAAACTTGAGGACATTAAGAAATCGCTGCCCGCCGATGTCGAACTGAAGCCGGCTTACGACCGCACGCTGTTGGTCGATCGAGTCATCCACACCGTTTACAAGAATCTGTTCGAGGGAGGTCTGCTCGTCATCGCCGTGTTGTTTATTTTTCTGGGCAATCTGCGTGCTGGATTGATCGTCGCCCTGGCGATTCCGATTTCGATGTTGTTTGCCTTCTGCGGCATGTGGCGTTTCGGCATCGCCGGCAGCCTGCTCAGTCTAGGAGCCATCGACTTTGGTCTGATGGTGGATAGCTCGGTCGTGATGGTTGAGAACGTGGTGCGCCATTTGGCACACGATGCAGATGACTCGCGCGAAAAATTGGCCGTGGTGCGCGACGCCGCCATTGAAGTCCGCAAACCGACCATGTTCGGCGAACTGATTATTATGATCGTTTATCTGCCGATTCTGACGCTAGAAGGCACCGAAGGCAAGCTGTTCCGACCCATGGCGTTGACGGTGATCTTCGCTTTATTCGGTTCGCTGGTGCTGTCGTTGACGCTCATGCCGGTGCTGACGAGTCTGCTTTTACCGCGACGGATGCAAGAGCGCGAACCGTGGATCGTGCGACTGGCGCGTTGGGTGTACGCTCCGCTGTTGCGGTTGGCACTACGTCACGGCGCGGCAGTACTCCTCTTCGGTTTGGCGTCGCTGTTTGGGGGCGGATTATTGGGTCTGGGGCTGGGCGGAGAGGCCGTGCCGCAATTATCCGAAGGATCGCTCGTCGTTCTGATCGTGCGTCTAGCCGGCACCGATCTCGATGAATCGCTGCGCTACAACACGCGCATGGAGCAAATGTTGTTGGCCGAGTTTCCCGATGAGATCGAGCGCGTGTGGTGTCGCTGCGGTACCGCCGAAGTCGCCACCGATCCGATGGGACCGGAAGAGACCGATATGTTTGTGACGCTGAAGCCGCGCGAACAGTGGACGGCAAAAAACGACGAGGGCGAGAGGATCACAACCCAAGCCGAGTTGGCCGATCGCATCCGCGACCTGTTTAAGGATTTGCCCGGCCAACGCATCTCGATCACCCAGCCGATTCAACAGCGCATGGACGAGATGACCTCCGGCGTCAAGGCGCAGGTGGCAATCAAGCTGTTTGGCGACGATTTTGAAAAGCTCAAGGATACCGCCGACAAGATCGCGGCCGTGCTGCGAAGAGTTCCGAATAGCGCCGATGTGGCCGTGGAACAAATTTCCGGCTTGAACGTCTTGCAGATCCAAGTCAAGCAGGACGAGCTGGCGCGCCACAACGTCCCGGCACGCGCGGTACTCGATGTGGTGGAGTCAATAGGAGGCAAGCCGATTGGAGAAGTCATTGAGGGGCAACTGCGCTTTCCATTGGCGATACGTCTCCCCGAGTATGCGCGTTCGAGTCCTCAGACGTTGGGCGCGCTGACGGTGATGACGCCGTCCGGCGAACGTCTGCCCTTGTCGCGCTTGGCCGATTTGAAAGTCGTCGAGGGGCCTGCGCAGATTTCGCGCGAGTGGAGCCAGCGGCGCATCACCGTGCAATGCAACGTCACCGACTCCGATCTAAGCGGTTTCGTCGCCGAGGCGCAGCGGCGCATCGCCTCCAAGGTGAAGCTACCGGACGGCCGCTATCGACTGGAATGGGCCGGCCAATTCGAGAATATGGAACGCGCCCGTAAACGACTCTTCATCGTGGTTCCAGTGGCTTTGCTGCTAATCTTCGCACTGTTGTACATCACCTACAATCGTTTGGCCGATGTTCTGCTGGTGTTCACGGCGGTGCCTTTTGCCAGCGTCGGCGGCGTGGCGGCACTCTGGGCGCGCGGTCTCCCTTTCTCCATCTCCGCGGCCGTCGGCTTCATTGCGCTGTCCGGCGTATCGGTGCTGAACAGTATGGTCTTGGTAACATTTATCCGCCAGCTGCGCGAGCGCGGGACGCCGTTGGATAAGGCCATCGAAGAGGCGGCCCTCACGCGCTTGCGTCCCGTGTTGATGACGGCCCTGGTGGCGAGTCTCGGCTTCGTACCGATGGCGCTGAGTACCGGCGTGGGTGCCGAGGTCCAGCGTCCCTTGGCCACCGTGGTGATCGGCGGCGTTCTCAGCAGCACCCTTTTGACCCTAATGGTGCTGCCGGTTCTCTATCATTTCTTCGGTCCTCGGCGTCATGTTGGCGAACCGACAGCGTAAGCTGCCGGGTGATGGCGCGGCGAACCGGCAGCGTAAGCTGCCGGGTGATGGCGCGGCTGGACAATTTCAGCCAGCGCGGTTACGCTGCTGATGAGGACAACTCGGAGGAGGAATGAACGATGTAAGGACATTTACCATCGGAACTGCGAGAGATGGTTAACGAGTTGATCGACGCGGGTGTCTATTCCAACTTCGAGGAAATCGTTCACGATGCCTTGTGGCTGGCGCGCGACCGTTTTCTGCTGAACAAAGTTAAGCGCGACGAATTGATGGCGCTGCTTGAGGTTGGCATTCAGCAAGCGGAGCGCGGGGAATTGATTGATGGAGAACTCGCCTTCGCTAGACTCAACGAAAAAATCCGGCAAAGAAGTAACCAAACCCTATGATACGTTATCAGATCATGAAGAATCCGATTAGTCTTTTCATCGTGGTGACGATTTCTCTTCTCACTCTTGTCCAAGGAGCGGAAGAAAAGCAATCCGCCTCCGCACCTCCAAAATCGCGCGCGCCGGTAAGACTGACCGACGAAGCGCTGCGCATCCACCGCGAGGCGCTGCTGATCGACGGTCACAACGATTTGCCCTGGCAGTTCCGCGAGAAGAGCGATTTGTCCTTCCGCAAAATCGACCTGCGCCAATCGCAAAAGAAACTGGGATTGCACACCGACATTCCGCGGCTCCGTGAGGGCGGGGTGGGGGCGCAGTTCTGGTCGGCCTACGTTCCGGCGGACACGGCCAAGAAAGGCACTTCGGTACGACTGACCCTCGAACAGATCGATGTCGTCAAGCGCATGGTTGCCGCCTATCCAGATACTTTTGAGATGGCCTATAGCGCCGATGACATTCTTCGCATTCGCAAGAAGGGCAAAATCGCTTCGCTCATCGGGGTCGAAGGCGGCCATTCCATCGACAATTCGTTGGGCGTGTTGCGCATGCTCCATGCCCTGGGCGTTCGCTACATGACGCTAACGCATTCGGAGACGCTCGATTGGGCGGACTCGGCAACGGACGTTCCACGCCACCACGGCCTCACGGAGTTCGGCGAACAGGTGGTGCGCGAAATGAATCGTCTGGGCATGTTAGTGGACATCTCGCACGTTTCAGCGGAAACGATGCGTCATGCGCTGCGCGTCAGCCGCGCTCCGGTGATTGCCTCGCATTCGTCCGCCTACGCCATTGCCGACCACCCGCGCAACGTGCCCGACGATGTGCTGCGGCTGATGAAGAAGAACGACGGCGTGGTCATGGTCAACTTCTACTCCGGCTTCATCGTTCCGGAAGGGGCGCGGTTGACGCGCGATATGTTTCAAAGAGCGCGCGACTTGCAAAAGAAATATCCCGACGAACGCGAGTTCCGCGCCGCGCTCGAACAGTATCGCAAGGAGCATCCCATCCCGACCGGCAGTGTCCATACCGTCGCGGATCACATCGAACACATCGTGAAGGTTGCCGGCGTCGAGTACGTCGGTATCGGCTCCGACTTCGACGGCATCAACAGCGTGCCCAAACAACTCGAAGACGTCTCTTGCTATCCGTACATCACGCAGGAATTGCTCAACAGAGGATACAAAAAGGATGACATATGGAAGATTCTCGGAGGCAATCTGCTGCGGGTGTTGCGGCGCGCGGAAGAGGTGGCGAAAGAGAGCAAGAAATAGCTCGAAGGTTGCCTCACTCGGCCCGTGCCATCGCGTTCGTTGGAATCCTTACTTGATAAGCCGGGCGTCGCACCAATCCACCACGTCGCACACGTCGCCGTTCTCGCCGAAATCGACTTCCAAGGTCAACGTGCGCGCGCCCTTTACGCTCAAACGAATGGGGACCGCGCCGTCGCGCCCTGTCAAGGCGCGGTCGATCAGCGGCTTGCCGTCGGCCAAGACGCGGAGGCGCACGCTTCCGTCGCGTCCGTCGATCTCGTCCAATCCGACCAGCGCCTCGAAGTGGCGATACGCCCCATTGAGCGCGTAACTCAGTCGGCTGCGGCTGTGCATGGAGACGCCTCTGTCGTAGGTCGAGCCGCCCAGGCGCAGCGGATGCTCGGCGACGTTGCCATTGACCGCGTATGGCCAATCCGCATCGAGATAGGGCTGAAATTCGTATTTGCCTTCTTTGAGATCGGAAAGATAGGTACAGCAGCCGCCGAAGAGATCGAGCGCCACCGTGTCGGTGAGGGGCGCGCTCAGGCGCGCGCCGAACGCGGTGGTTGCCGTCAGCTTTGCGGCATCGGAAGTGGCGGAAGTCAACGTCATGCGGGAGCCGTCGGTAAGTGTTAAGCGAGCGAAAACGCCCTTGGGTTGTGGCGACTCGGTCAATTCGGTGTTGAAGGCGAGATAGGCCAATTGGGTTCGCTTCAGCGCGACGCGCCGCTTCTCCACTTCGATTTCTATGTTCCCTTTGTCCATCCCGATCAGGGTTCCGGCCACGGTATCGCCGTTGAGCAGACACACTACGTCGCGCGTCCTCTTGCCCGTGCGGAGACGACGATACAGCTTTTCGACATCGCGTGTTTTGGCCGGCGCATCGTGCCACAGGAGGGCGACGGCAGCCAGCGGCAGGGAAGTCTCCTTGCCTCCGGCAAGTCGGGGATGACGAAAGGAGAACTTCTCCTCGGCGAGTCGCAATTGTTGAATCGGAATGCAGTCGCCGTTGGCCAAGAGAAAATGATCCTCCGACGGCGGAGGCGGTAGAGGCAGGTGGAACCGGCGCAGCGAGACGAGCTGAGCGCCGTCGATTCGCGTTCCCTCGTTGTCGCCGACGCGCGCCGACCAATCGTTCTGCAAGGCGTGCCATCTTCCTTTCACGTCGAGACCGTTCGCCCTCGCGGCGACGAAAACCGAAGTGTCCGGCTCTTCGGCTTCAAGCGAAGCGATCGACGCGGACACTGCGGCGAAGGCCAGGAAGAAAGCGTATCCGCGAATTGTCCTCGACCCCTTGACACTCGGACCAGAATCTCTATTGTTTGTTAGATGGAAAATGTTTGAAGGGAGAGAAAGCTCTCTCCCCGGACGCGATTTCCGTCGCTCCTTCTGGAATATCGCGGGAGTCAAAGGCTTCTTGGACATGATGGATTTCGCTCACCGGCTGCCAGGGAGATAGAGACACGCTACCCCGCACATGCTACGGAACGCCGGCGATCGCCGCAAGGCGCGGTTCGATCTTCCGTCACTGACCGTGGTATTCGATCGTACCACTTTGTCTCGCGGCCTCCGCTCGTGTCTTATGCGGAGCGAGGCGGTCCATTATTGTCGAAGCGCCGCTTTTGCCCGGAAGTCCAGCAAACATGCCCAAGAATCAGGCGATGAAACGAGGGGGTTGTTTCTTCCCTTGCAAGGCGGGTCGTGCCGATCGCATGGGTGTTTGCAAAAGACGACGAGCTTGCGCGAAAGATCGACTTTTGGCATCTTTGTTGCTTGAAGAAAAGTAGGTTGTACCTCCCTACTCCGCTTCGTGCGAGGGGGAGGAGAGAATCCGAGAGTAAGGCCCTAATGGCAATCGTCGTGGAGTGAGTAGAAGCGTTTGGCCGTCGTGTGTTCTCTCTCCTGGCCGGATGGAAGGCCAGCACACGATAGGGCCGACCCTAAGCGGGCCAGGAAGCACTATCACGCACGGATGCGGAGCAACTTGGAGATGAGAAGTGAAGATTGCTTTGTTTTCGTGGGAGGCGCTGCACGGCATCGCCGTCGGTGGAGTGGGAGTCCATGTGACGGAGTTGGCGGCGGCCCTCGATCGTCGCGGTCATGAGGTCCACATTTTCACCCGCCGGGGACAGCAACAGCCTCCCTACGACCGTATCGACGGCGTTCACTACCATCGTTGTAGCTTTCCGCTCAATCCCAACTTTGTCGATGAAATTAACAATATGTGTCGGGCTTTCGTCCACGAGTTTAACGCCGTGGAAGATCACATCGGCCGGTTCGACATCGTTCACGCGCACGATTGGCTGGCCTCCAACGCGCTCGTGTGGATAAAGGATGGCCGAGGTCGCAAGGCCGTGCTGACCATGCACTCGACGGAGTACGGTCGCAACGGCAACCAATTCTTCGGCGGGCAATCGCCGCGCATTCAAGACCACGAACGCCACGGAACCTACTGCGCCGATCGCGTCATCACCGTGTCCAATCAACTCCGCGATGAAATTCGTTGGCTCTATCAATGTCCCGATCACAAGACCGCCGTCGTTTACAATGGCGTCAATGCTCGCACGTTCGATTACTCGATTGACGCCGGCGATGTCAAACGCCGCTATGCCATCGGGCCGCTCGATCCCACCGTTCTCTTCGTCGGCCGCATGGTGGTGCAGAAAGGACCGGACATTCTCGTTCGCGCGATGCCGCACATCCTCCGCTTCTATCCCAACGTCAAGTTTGTCTTTGCCGGGGATGGCCACATGCGCAACGAGGTGTGCGGATTGGCCCATAACCTGGGCGTGGCCGGTGCGTTGCGCATCCTCGGCGACCGCCGGGGTCGAGAGCTGCACGATCTGTTCAAGGCTTGCGACGTGGTGGCGGTGCCGAGCCGCAACGAACCGTTCGGCATCGTCATCCTCGAAGGCTGGTCGGCGTGCAAGCCGGTCGTGAGTACCAAGCGCGGCGGTCCCGCCGAGTTCGTCTGGCACGGCGTCAACGGCTTGCAAGTGGACGATACGCCGGATTCGGTAGCCTGGGGTTTGGGCACGATGCTGGCCGATCACGGCCGCTGCAACTGGATGGGGCACAACGGCCGCGCCGCCGTCGAGGCGGCCTTCAGTTGGGATCGCATCGCCGGACAGACCGAAGCCGTCTATGCCAGCGTCGCCTAAACGGCGCTACTCAATGTTGAACGTGTCGGCGTGCCGCGCCGGGCAAGGAGTCCCTTGCCGGCGCGGCACGCCGACCGATAAGCCCGCTTTTCATCCTCTTAGAATGGATGCTCAAAACCTCATGGATAACCCCGGCCTAAGTTCGATCGAATGCGTCTCGCCCGGAACCCTTTGCTGGGACGAAGAACGCGCCGCGCCGCAAGTAGAGAGGGACTCGCCGCCGGCGGCAACGTCTCCCCTCGACCCCGAGTCGCTGCGCCGCCTCGCCTGGGAAATCGGCGAGCGGAACGCGGCGGAATCCTACGTCCCCAAAGAAAATCATGCTGGGCTTGCCGCCGTCACGCCGACGCAGGGGTTCGTTCACTGGCGCATCCGGCAAGAATGGGTGGACGAAACTGCTCGACGGCGCGGCGCGACTTGGCAAAACTGCCGGCTGATCGTGCGCCTTTACGATGTCTCTTATATCCACTTTACGGGATTCAACGCCCATCGCCTTCAAGACGAGACGCTTCCGAGTCTGTGCGGGCAGCGATTCTTTCAGCTGCCTCGCGCCGGCACCACGCAAATCGCCGAAGTCGGCTTCCTCCTTCGCAGCGGCGAGTTCTTACCCGCCGCGCGCTCGGGAAGCGCGTCGTTCGGCAGAGATCGCTGGTCGTCCCACCGCTCCCACGATGCCCTGTATGTGGACGAGCGCGGACGGATCGAGCCGGCGGGCAACGTCTGGGAGCAAGAGCGTTTCCTGCGCGAAATGCGCCGGCCGAAGCTGCGGCAAGGCCTGCGCATCGCCTATTTTACCTTCAACGGCGAAGACGGACAGACGCCCGCGTTCGTCCGTGAACTGAGCCGATGCCAACGGGCGCTGGGACACGAAATCCATATCTTCACCGCCGCCGATACGGCTCGGCCCGTTCGGATCGAGGAAGGCGTTCGCTACCATTCGGTGCCGCTGCGCGCCAACGGTTCGCCGATCGCGGCGGCGCAGGCTTTTGCACGCCGCCTCGAAGTGCAGCTGGCCCAAGCGCCTCCGTTCGATCTGTTGCACCACCACGAATGGCAGACGGGGTCGATCGGCTCGCGGTCGCGTTTGCCGCGGGTCTTGTCGCTGACCTCCCTGGAATCGACGCGGCGCAACGGCACGACGCCCGCCCCGCAGTCGCGCGCCGTCGAAGAGGCCGAGCGTGCCGCCGCCCGGCCGATGCCTTGCATTCTCACGCCCGATTGGTTGCGGCAACGCATCGTCGCCGAATTGGGGGTGGACGATGCGCGCGTCTGTCCGTTTCCGATGGAGGGACGCCTCGCCAACGAATGGGACTGCCCGCTCGACTACGGACACGTCAAGGGGGAAATCGGCGTAGGCCCCCTCGATCGCCTGATCCTCTACGTCGGCCCGTTGGAACATGCGGCCGGGGTCGATCTGTTGGTGGAGGCGTTGCCGGCGGCGCTGCGCCGGCACGGCAATCTGCGCCTGGCCTTTATTGGGGCGGGTAGTCTTCACGGTTCGCTCGAACATCGCGCGCACCAGCTTGGCGTCGCCTTCGCCGTGCGTCTATTGGGACACCGCGAAGGCCCGCAGGTGACGCGCCTCGTTCGTGCCGCCGAGGCACTCATCCTGCCGTCCCGCTGCCGGCTCCCTTTCGACGACGCCGTCGTCGATTTGGCCCGCAAGGCCGGCCGCGCCGTCGTCACCACCCACGGCGGACCCGCGCATTTGATTCGCCACGAAGAGAACGGTCTGCTTACTTACGACAATCCCGGTTCGATGGTATGGGCGCTGGATCGCCTTCTCAGCGATGCGACGCATACCGAACGGATGGGGCGCAACGGCCAGCGGCACGAAGGTTCGATACGGAACTGGAGCGATGTGGCCCGACTGTACCTAGAACTGTGTGCCGAGCGATTTCCCGATTTGACGACGACGAGGCTCTAACGAGCGGATGCCGGCAGACCGGCGAGAGGAGAACCCCCCATGATTTCGAGAAACCTTAACGGCGAGCCAACCCTTTTGCCTACCGACCGCTCCGCCAGCGTCCTCGCTGCCGAAGAAATTAGCAGCGCGCTTGCCAACCGCCACTCCACGACCGATAATGGAGTCATCGCGGATAATGGACATTCGAGTGACATCGGCCGTCGCACGGAGAACGGAGGCCCCGTCCCAAACGGCCAAACTACGCGCAACGGAACGCGAGTGAAGCGAGATAAACGAAGAATGAAGCGGTTCTCTCCGCCGGCTCGGATCGAGACTCCCGCCACCCCCGCGCCCGACGATGCGCGTCCCGTCCTCGCCGTCTTCTGTTGGGAACATCCCGATACTCCCATCGGCCAATCCGTCCTCAACACCGTCGTTGCCTTGGCGCGCCGGCAGATCACCGTTCACCTATTCGCACCGATTTCCTCCGGCTCGACGATTCCCGATCTCCACGAACATCCGGTGGGCGAAATAGAAGGCGACGATCTGGCAACCCGCGTCCAAGAATACACCAGCCGAGCCGCCAACGCCTTCTTGCACCAGTTTCCGGGCGGCAGTCCGCACGTCACCCTCATGGGCTACGAGTGGTCCGGCGCGGGAGCGCTGAGCTTGCTGCGGGGACTGAAAAACAACCGGACGATTTTCGCGCTGCACTCGTTGGAGCGCCAGCGCAGCGATATGAGTTCGGACATCAGCAAGCGCATCAACGAAATCGAGATGAACGCGCTGCGCGAGGCGCAAGTGATCCTGGCGCAGGAGCCGTCCGCCGCCGAAGTGGCGCGTTTCTGGGTTCCAGAGTGTGCCGCGCGAGTCACCGCCGCTCGCCAACCGTTCCCCGTCGAACAGTTCACCGCCGCAATCGACGCCGGACAAATCAAGGCCCGCTATCAAGTAGGCCCCATCGATCCGACGATTCTCTTCGTTGGCGACTTTAGCGAGCGTTATGGTCCGGATCTTCTGGTCAAGGCGATGCCGGTCGTCCTGCGCAATCATCCGCAGGCGCGGCTAATCCTCGTCGGCGACGGGGCGACCTATTGGACGCTGCGCGTCTACTCGCGCTATCTCTTGCTCGATCACGCCATTCGTTTCCCCGGCAGTGTCGTCGGCCAAGCGTTGCACGAACTTATCGAAGCCGCCGACATCGTGGCCGTGCCAAGCCGCGAAGCGACGCCGTGGTGGCCCATCCAAGCCGCTTGGGCCGCCCAACGTCCCATCGTTGCCACCCACCATGCCGCGCCGGGACTGCTCGAACACGAAAAGGACAGCCTGCTCGTGTATTCCGTCGAGCAAAGCCTCGTATGGGGCATCGAACGGCTGCTGTACGACGCCGACCTCCGCGTCTCCCTCGGCCGAAAGGGCCACGAAAAACTCGAACAACGCTTCGGGTGGAACAATGTCGCCGAGCAAATCGAACAACTGATGGGCGTACCCGCTCGTAAATGACCGAGTTCGGGATCGGGTATCGAAAACGGTAGGCGAGCGTCAACTGCGATCCTTTTCCGTTTGCCCGATACCGATTCCGAACAACTTTGAGGAGTATCATGCCGAACGGTTGCCTGTTGTTGGTGTTGCACGCCCACCTGCCCTACGTCCGCCATCCAGAACACGAACGGTTTCTCGAGGAGCGCTGGTTCTTCGAAGCCGTTACCGAGACGTACATTCCTCTCATCAAGTTCTTCGACCGGCTGAAAGCGGAGAACGTCCCCTTCCAATTGACGCTGTCCGTGTCGCCGACCTTGGCGAACATGATGGAAGACGCGCTGCTGCGGCAGCGCTGTCTCCGCCATCTCGATCTGTCGTTGCAATTGGCCGAGAACGAATGCGAGCGGACGAAGGATTGGCCGGACGTTCACGCCTTGGCTCAGATGTATCGCCGTTTGTTCGAGGAGGCGCGGTCGATCTTCGTGGATCGCTGCGGCACCCGCTTGGTATCGGCACTTCAGCAGTACGCCGAGTCCGGCAATCTGGAGTTGATTACCTGCGCCGGCACGCACGGCTATTTGCCTCTTTTGAACGCCGAGCCGGCCGCCGTCAAGGCGCAGATCTTCACCGCCGTCGACGAACACGCGCGCATCTTCGGTCTCAAGCCCAAGGGCATGTGGATTCCCGAATGCGCGTATTATCCCGGACTGGACGAGGTGTTGGCGCAAGCCGGCATACGCTACTTTCTGGTGGACGGGCACGGCATCGAACACGCCGAACCCGCGCCGCAGTTCGGCGTTCACGCTCCGGTCTATTGTCCGTCCGGCGTCGCCGCCTTCGGCCGCCATGCCATGACTTCCAAACTTGTCTGGAGTACCAGCGTAGGCTACCCAGCCGATCCCAATTATCGCGAATACTACCGCGACATCGGCTTCGATCTCGATCCGGCATATCTCGCACCCTACCAATACGCCCCGGGCATCCGCCAAAACACCGGCATCAAGTACCATCGCATCACGGGCAAAACGGATCATAAAGCTCTCTATAATCCCGATTGGAGCGCGGAGACGGCGCGGCGGCACGCGCGCGATTTCGCCCAACGCTGCCGCGAGCAAGCGCGCCGCGCCGGTGGCGGCATGCCGTTTCCCGCCGTCATCGTTTCGCCCTACGATGCCGAGTTATTCGGTCATTGGTGGTTTGAAGGGCCGCAATGGATCTATCACGTCCTCCGCGAATTGGCGTCTGGAGGCGACCTGGAGATGTCCACGCCGGCCGCCTACCTCAACGCCTATCCGGTGCAGCAAAAGTCCGTGCCGTCGGCGAGCAGCTGGGGACGCAACGGTTACAGCGAACATTGGGTCAATCCGAAAACCGAATGGATGTGGCGACCGTTGCACGAAGCGGCTGCGCGCATGCGGCAGACGGTGCGCGAACGAACTTTCGTCTCGCTGGGAAGTGTCGAAGATCGCGCGCTGCGCCAGGCGGGACGGGAATTGATGTTGGCCCAAGCCTCCGATTGGCCGTTCATCATCACGAACGGCACCACCGAACAATACGCCAAACGGCGCTTTCACGAGCATCTCCATCGCTTCCACGATCTGCTGACGCGCCTCGACCGACGCGAAATCGACGCCGCGAGCCTGCAAGCGCTCGAATCCATGGATGCAATTTTTCCCAAACTCGATTATCAATTGTTCGCTTCTGAATAGGCGAACCGACTCTTCCGCGGCCGGTTCGCGGGCCAGAGCGTTAAGGGTCGCGTGGCGGCGCGCCGCATATCTCGAGAGACAGAGAACCGTGTTGTCTTGAGCGCCGCTTTCATGGTAAAGACTCGATCTCCAGGGTCGGGCCGAAGAATCGACGCAATCCGCTCTGTTTACGGCAACACCCCGGTTTATCGCCTCAGACGGAGTACGGGTCACCATTCTGATGGTTTGGGGGATTTGGAGCGACATCGACTGAGAAATTTGCCATCGAGCCTCCGATCTTCCGACCTATGATTTCCGATATGAGAATCGAGAGCGGCGCGCTACGGGCCGCTGAATTCTTTGCCCATCTCACGGGGTCTGCCATGCTCGGCCAAGTCACCGTCTCTTCGCTACTCAAACAAGAGCGAGGGCAAAGTCTGTCGGTTTCGAGACTGGCTCCACCGACGCCGCGTTTCTCGACGCGGCGCGGTTGTTGTCGTCCATTTGGTGCCACGCTACATGCCGATGGCGTCAACTTTGCCGTTTTCACGCGCCACGCACAGGCCGTTCGATTGGTCCTGTTCCGCGAGGGGCGCGAAGAACCCGTTGCCGAGATCCCGCTCGATTCCGCCACGAATAAGACGGGCGATGTCTGGCACATCTTCGTCCAGAATTTGAGTTCCGACTATCTCTACGGCTATCGCGTGGATGGCCCCAACGCGCCGAAGTCTGGGCATCGTTTCGATCCGTCCGTGGTGGTACTCGATCCCTATGCCCGAGCGCTGAGCGGCAACACCCGCTGGGGACAGTGCGAGACACCGCTCGGCCAGCCGTCGGCGCGGTTGACGCGCCGCGGCCGCATTGTGGACAGTCGTTTCGATTGGCAAGGCGATATGCCGCCCCGAACTCCCATGGCACACACCATCGTCTACGAGTTGCACGTGCGCGGCTTCACGCGCCACGATTCGTCCGGGGTCGATCGTCCCGGAACGTATCTGGGGTTGATCGAGAAGATCCCCTATTTGAAATCGCTCGGCGTGACGGCGGTACAATTGATGCCAGTGTTCGAGTTCGACGAGTTCGAACACGCGCGCCGCAATCCGTTGACGGGAGAAATCCTATTTAATTATTGGGGCTACTCGCCCTTGTCGTTCTTCGCTCCCAAGGCCGCTTATGCAGCCAGGGCGGGCCAGCAGGTGCGCGAGTTCAAGGAGATGGTTAGGGCGTTTCATAAGGCGGGACTCGAAATCATTCTCGATGTGGTCTACAATCACACCGCCGAGGGCAACGAGAACGGTCCCACGCTCAGCTATCGCGGATTGGATAACTCGCAATACTATATGTTGGACAAAGAAGGACGCTATTATAATTTCTCCGGCTGCGGCAACACGTTCCACTGCAATCATCCTCTCGTGCGCGATCACATCCTCGATAGTCTCGTCGAGTGGGTGACGGAAATGCACGTCGATGGCTTTCGCTTCGATCTCGCCGCCATTCTCTCGCGCGGGGCGAACGGACAAGTTCTCGACGACCCACCGCTCCTCCATCACATCGCCGAACATCCGCTGCTGTCCGGAGTGAAATTGATTGCCGAGGCGTGGGACGCGGCGGGGTTGTCGCGCATGGGCAAGTTTCCCAGTTGGGGTCGTTGGGCCGAGTTGAACGGTATGTTCCGAGACGACGTGCGCCGCTTCATTCGAGGCGATGCCGGAGCCACCGCGTGTGTCGCCAAGCGGATTTGCGGCAGTCTCGATCTCTATGGCGATGCCGCTCGCCCGTCCAATCATTCCGTCAATTTCATCACCTGCCACGACGGCTTCACGCTGCACGATCTCGTCGGCTACAACGGTAAACACAACGAAGCCAACGGGGAAAACAACCGCGACGGCTGGGACTCGGGGTACTGTTGCAACTACGGCCACGAAGGACCGACCGACAACGAATTCATCAATGCCGTGCGCCAGCGACAGATGCGCAATTATTTCACCTTGTTGCTGATTTCACAGGGGGTTCCGTTTCTCCTCATGGGCGACGAGTTCGCGCGCACCCAGCGCGGCAACAACAATGCCTACTGTCAAGACAATGAGGTTTCTTGGGTCGATTGGACGCTGTTAAAGAAAAACGCGGGCCTTACTCGCTTCACACGAATGATGATTGCTCTGCGCAAGAATTACTTCACACTGAGCCGAGAACAATTCGTGGACCGCGTCGGTTGGCACGGCGTCAAAATTGGCGAGCCGGATTGGACCGGACACTCGCGCACGTTAGCCTTTCACTTGCGCCGCGGACACGCTCATCCGGATTTATATGTCCTCTTCAATTCGCATTGGGAGAGCCAGCACTTCAATCTGCCGGTGTGTCATGGCCATTGGAAACGCTTGGTCGATACCAGTCTGCCGTCGCCGGAGGACATCGTCGAGGAACGCGAAGCCGTGGTCCTGAAACCGTCGGATCATTATATCATGTCGCCTCGCTCGTCCGTGATTTTGCTCGGCTCGCGATCGTAGAATCGGGGCTTGCGGCGTCGCCTCGTCTCCTATTTCTGCAAGATCGGCAGATAGTTATTCGGCATTTGGAGGATGATGCAGGCCATGGCGGTGGCGTAGTGGGTGCAAATCTGATCGGACCAGGAGCCATCGACGGCCTGCCGAGCGATCAGTTCGTCGCGGACAGCCGGAAACCATTCGGACCAGAAGCGACCGCCCGCCGTCCACATAGCCTGCACGGCGTAGTAATGCCCGTAGAAATAGTGCATGTCGGGCTTGCCGAAACCGTTGACCGCCGGACGAGAACGCCGCAGGAACTCCAGACCCGACTCGACTTCACGCCCCTCATAGATGCCGGCGCTGTACAACGCGCAGACGCCCGCGGCGGTGCGCGCAAAACCTTGCCCGCCGCCTCCGCCACCCGCCAAACGCATGTACCGAAACCAGCCGCCGAGACGATCCTGACAGCCCTTGACGTATTCGACACACTTGTCCACTTTGGATCGCGGCACAAAGATACCCGCGTTGCGAGCGGCGCGCAAGGCCATAATCTGGCAGATCGTCACCGAGATGTCGGCGTCGGGACTGCCGGGGTTGTAGCGCCATCCCCCTTCCTTGTTTTGGCTATCGAGGATCAATTTGACGGCACGGTGCAGCGCGCCGTCAAGCTCCTTACGCAGTGAGTTGTCGTGAACCATGCCGAACACTTCGGCTAAAAACAAGGTGGCGAAGCCGTGGCCGTACATCGGGCCGTGTAGCGAGCCGCTGGGATTGTGCAGAAAACCCGGGTGAATGCCGTCGCGGTTTTCGTTGGCGAGGATGAACTTCAAGGCGTTGGTGATAATGCGGCCATACGGTCCACGATGGGGCATGTCGCCGTGGGCCATGAAGGCCAGCGCGGCTAGGCTGGTGACGGCCACGTTGCCCGTGTAGCCCCCGGTGCCGTAACCGCCCTGCTGGTTGGAGCGCGCGCTCAAATAGGCCAGCCCGCGATCGATCGCCTCGTCGGCCTTGGCGGTCACCATGCCCTTGGAAGCGGAACCATCGGGGACGGCTCGGCGACCTTCGCCTTCTTCTCGATTGTCGCCCGGCAATGCGAAACAGGTACCGGCCGCCCCCAAGAATGCCAGTCCCGAACGCGACAGAAATTGACGGCGCGTCGCCATGACTCACTCTCCTTTTCGGCGTCCCTGTTCGGCGATGGTGCGGTAGTAGCGCTTAATCAGTTCGTCGTATTTGGGCATGAACGGCTGTGGATTCGAGTAGGCATCCATCTGCGCGCGAAGCGTTTCCGGGAGATGCCCCCAAATGTCTTTGTATTGATCGGCACTCTTGTCGCGGGAGCGGTCGTCTCGTCCGCCTCCGCCGCCCCCGTTGCCTCCCTTGCCGTTTTTGCCACCCGGCTTGTCGCCGTTGCCTCCCTTGCCGTTTTTGCCACCCGGCTTGTCGCCGTTGCCTTCCTTACCGCTGCCGGACTTGCCCGAACCCGGTCGCGATCCCGATCCCGATTTTGTTCCGGAGCCAGTCTTTCCGCCCGTTCCCTGGGCCTTGCCGCTGCCGCCGGTCTTGCGGTCTCCGCCCGATCCAGAGGAACCCTGGGATTTGTCGCCTCCTCCCGATTTGGTTTGCGATTGGCCGCCTCCTTGTTTTCCTCCTCCGCTCGCACCCCCGCCTTGTTGATTCTGCCCTTGCTTTCCGCCCGCTCCTCCCGAACCGCCCTGTTGACTCTTGTCGTTTTGACCGCCGCCGCCGTTGTTGTTTTCTTTGTTCTGATCTTGTTGATCTCCCCCGCCTCCTCCTCCTCCTCCGCCGCCACCCCCGCCGCCTTGGGGATTCTCGTTTCGTTGGATGAGCGATTCCAGATCTTTCAGAATGTCTCGCTGGCTTTGCATCGTGGCTTCGCCGAGATCGTTCTTGGCCAGGCGGTCGCCGACGGTGTGGACGGTCTTCACCACGCGCTGAAGCACTTCCTTCTCTTCCTCTTGCGGAGTGATCGGCTCCGGTTCTGGCTGCTCCACCTTCTTTTCATCTTTTTTGGCGTCCTTTTTGTCGTCTATTTTCTTTTCGTCGGCTTTGGACGGTTTGTCGTCGTCGCGCGGTTTCTTCTTCTTCAGACGCGCCGGCGGCTGATCCTGCTCGCCGGGCGGATCTTGCGCGAGAACGAGACCGGCGCAAAAGATCGAGCCGGCGAGCAAGAGAGACAATAAACGTCCGTTCATTTCTTTTCTCCTTCGGCGTCGCCCGGTTCACCCGCGGGACGGTTTAGTTCGTCGATTAACTCGGCCACATCTCGTTGATCCTTGCGGATCGCCTCCAATTCGGCCCGATCTTTTTCGGCGATGTCTTTCAGATCGAGATGCTCCTTGCGGAACGTCTCCGTGCGCTGGTTAATGTCTTTCTGCAACTCGCGCAGTAGCTTGAGCTGCGCCAGCGGGGGGATGCCGTCGCTGGGAGGCGCATTACGTCCCGCTCCTTCTCCGCCGTCGCCTCCCTCGCCGCCACCGCCACCAGAATCGTTCTTGGCCAACTCCATCTTTTCGGCGGCTTCCTTCAAGGCATCGACCACTTGGGTCAAGCGTCGTTGCGCCGTCTGTTGGAGACGAGCCGTCGGAGCGTCCGGCAGCTCCTTGGGATCGACGGGTTCTTTCGCGACCGCGCTCATCCGTTCGCCGGCATCGTTCATCGCTTCGCCGGCGCGGCGCATGAGCCGAGCAAAGACCGGCGCGTGGCTAAGGCGCTTCTCGCCCAATTCCAACGTCTCCGCTCCCAGTCCTTTCTGGGCCTCGCTCTTGCGAAGATAGTCGCCGCGAAGGGCGCGATCCCACTTGCCCTTGCGCTGGACGTTCTCCTGCGTGCGCGCGGCGTCGGCGTTGAGGGCATCTTGTCTCTCCTTCAATGGACGAATGAGATCGGCCAAACGGGTTATTTGCTCGCGTCCCAGTTCTTCTTCGGCATCCTTGCGCGCCCGCTGCAATTCGCGCTGCGCCTCGTTGAGGCGTTCCAAGGTCTCCTCTTGTTCGTCCTCGCCCTTCTGTCCGTCGTTCATCCGCTCGCCCGCTCCAGCCATCTGTTCGCCGGCCGCGGCGAGCGATTGTCCCGCCCGCGACGCACGCATCCGCGTCAGTTGGCGAACCATATCGTCGGCCTTTTTCCTCAGTTCTTGTTGTCGTTTCGCCAAGCGCTTCAGCTCTTCCTCGCGCTTGCCCGGATCGCCGATCTCGCCGGCCTCCTTGGTCTTTTTCTTTAGCTCTTCCTGTTCTCGGACCAAATCGTCCAACTCTTTTTCTTTCTCGCGCAATTTCTTGGCCAAGCGATCCAATTCGGCCTCGCGACGGTCCTCCAAGTTCTTCACCAGCTTTTTGAGATCGCGTTTTGCGTCTTCTTGCTTCTCGCGTGCGCCGTTCAAGTTGTTTTGCTCGATCCGCGCCCGCGCCTCGCGCAGCGAATCGACGAGGTTGTCTTTCTGCGCTTCCTTGGCCGCTTCGTTCAATTCGCGAGCCGTCTCCGGATCTTTTTCCTCGCGTCCGTCGGCGACGCGCACCATTTTCTCCAATAATTGCCGCGTTCGCTCCTCTAGCTTTCGTTGGCCGTCTCGAAGGTTCTCCAACTCGGCCCGTTGCGGCGCAGTCAATTCGGAAGGCATTTTGCCGGCGGCCCCTTCCTTCTGTTCCCGCTCGTTCAGTTTTTCACTCTCGGCTTGCAGCCGTTTCTGTTCCTCGAGCAGCCGATTGGCCTCGCCCTTGATCTCGTGCGAGCTGGTCCACGGCTCCAAACGGCGCGTTAACAGATCGTTGATAGTCTTTTCGACCTCCTCTTGCGACTTGCGGGCATCGGTAAGGTTCTGGCGCGGTTTGTCTGGATCGGGCACTCGTTGAGCGTCCCGTCGATCGCCCTCGGCCTGGCGTTGTAATTCTTTGGCGCGTTGGCGCAATTCCTCGGCGCGTTGGCGCTGCCTTTTCGCTTCTTGCATCTCGCGCGTTCTGTCGTTTTCGGTGGCGCTGCGTTCGGCTTTCTTCTCGGAATCGGCGGCTTCGCGCTCGCGCCGCTCGGCCATCTGTTCCGATACAGCCGCCTCTTTCTCCGCCTCTTTTGCCCGCGCTTCGAGCTGTCTCTTGCGCTCTTCGCGAGCTTTATCTTCGAGTTGCTCGGCCAGCTGCCTCGCCTCGGTGAGACGCGGTTCGATCTGTTGCAATTCGTTTTCCGCCAGGCGATTCAGTTCGCGGGCAACGTCGGTCATGCGCTCTTGAGCGGCGGACTTGTCCAAGCGGTTTTGTTTTAGCGCGTCGAGGATGCGCTTCACGTCCGAGCGCAGCCCCTCTTTTTCGCCGCCGACGCGCTCGCGGATTTGAAGTTGCGATTTCTCGGCTTGCAGCAGCTTTTCCCGATCCGCGTCAGTGAGTTTCTCGCCCTTCTTCAGCCGACTTTCGACTTCGGCCACTTTTCGGATCGCTTCGCGCTCTTGTTCGCGCGCGCGCACTAACTCTTGTTGAATGGCGGCCTGTTCTCGATTGAGAACGATTTCCAGCGCGTTGCGCCCGACGATCTGCAGTTCGACTTCCGGGCTGCGTCCGGGCATTTTGTCCGGTGAAACATCGTCGTAGTCGTCGGCGCAGACGCGCAGGAAAACGCTGTCTTCTTCCTTCAAAGAGCCGCCGCCGACTCGGCGCAGCGACGTCAAGCACAGTTTTTGGTGAAAATCGAAGCGCCGCAGCCGCACTGGGAGCGCGGGTCCGGCGAGGAAGGCCGTGCCGGTCCAAGGCGACAGCAGCGGCGCGGGACCGTCGGCGGGTTCGTACAGATATAAGCGTCGCCACGGCTCATCGCGGCCCGTTCGATATTCGAGGTACACCGAACGAACGGCATAGCGGGGATCGTCGGCAATCAACTCCAGAGGCAATTCGGCTTCCGGCAACACCTGTAGGATGTCGCGCGACGGCGAGGGGCGTTCGAGCCGAACCGTCGGCGCGGGATCGTCCTCCACGCGAAGCTCGTAGAGACGAGTGTTGCTCAAGCCCGTTTCATCCTCGAAGTGCAGGACATAGTTGCCGGAGCGAGTGGGCGTGAACTGGAGCGCGAAGGTTTGGCGGTCGTCGTCGAGAACGGCGGGCACGCTTTCCCACCAAGGTTTCCTACCGTCGATACCCTTAAGCAGATCGGCCAGCCCGACATCCGCCACTTCGGGTTGGTACTCGATCCAGGCGCGGCGAAGCGGACGATCCGCGCGCGCCCGCAGCCGTGCAACGGTTCCGGCGACGGCATCGATGTTCCCGTTGCCCGGCGATAACCTCTCCGGCGAGGGCAGCTGAGTGTAGGCCGGGTAGGTGAGGCGGACCTGCGGCGAGGGATTGCCCTCCAGCGCCGTCAATGTCGGCGGAGCCAAGACGGCGACAGCATACTCTGGACTGACCGCGTCGTTCGCTTTCACATGAAAGTGAAAGTTTCGCTCCACTTGTCCCGGCGAAAGATGGGTCTGAAATTGACCGGAACCTTGCTCGTCCACTTTGATGTCGCAGTGATGGACGAGATTGGAATAGCCCTCGAAGCGAAAGACGACTGTGGCTTGCGGGGGTATGACGCCGGATACTCGACCGCGCACCTCAAATCCCTCGTTACGACCGATGCGCAACCTCGGCTCGTCGAGAACCAATTGCGTCTTCTTCGGCCAATCGATGCCGCCGAACGGATGGGCCAGTCGCATGAAGGCCGTTGCCGCCAAGCGAGGCGACAACAAGATCAGCGTCAGCGTCAGTGCCACGAACGCGCCGCCGGATAGCCCGGCCCACCGAACACCTCGCTTGTCGATCACCCCTAGAAAATCGCAACCCGCGGCACGGCCCAAGGCAAACTTCACCGCTTCGCGCTCGAGCGCCGACGACGACGAGGCCGACGACTGGTCGCGTTCCAAGAATTGCACCGTGCTGGCCAGCGCGTCGTTGAGCGCCGGATACTTGTCCTCGACGCGCAGCGCCAAACTGAGATCGTCGCTCGGCGCGCTGAGAGGACGAAAGAGATAGCGATACGAGATAACAATCCCGGCGGTCAGCGAGGCGACGAGAATCGTGGCCCGCACCAAGGCCGGTAGATGCCATTGCCAATCGAGCAAACCGGCAGCGACTCCCGCCGCCAACACAACCGACACGAGAAAGCCGACGCCGCGAATCGTGGCCACCAAACGAAGCCGGCGACGAAGCCCGGCGAGACGCTGTTGGAGTTGAGTCGCATCCAAGATCGGACGTTTGGCGGCAGGCATCGCTTGGAACCTCGCTCTCGCTTTGGGCCTCAGTTGGCGCGCAGGGATTCGACGGCAATTCGTCCCTATAAACTATACCAGGTTGTCGAGCCGAGAGAAAAGCGATTCCTGAAAGATCTGGGATCGACTACTCTAATAAAACTCTCATCGGCTCGGCTCCTTAGCTTTGTCGGACGGCGGGGCCTTCGGTTCGTGGAGAGGGCATCAGGGCAGCACGCTGAGCGTAAGGCGCGAGGGCGTTTTCTGGGAGCGGTAAACGCGCTGGGTCGCCTTGTGGAAATCGGATTCTTGGGCGCGGTAGATGTCCACGAAGGTCTGGGGATTGCGGTCCACCAGGGGGAACCAACTCGATTGAATCTGCACCATGATGCGGTGGCCGGTGCGGAAGGTATGGCAGCTATCCTGCATGGTGAACGAGACCGGCGTGGGCTTGCCGGGCGCGAACGGTTCTGGCTTCTCGAAACTGGTGCGGAACTTGCCACGCATCACGTCGCCGCGCACCAATTGTTGATAACCGCCCATGCGGACGCCCTTGAGGTTGGGGTTTGGATCGGGATAATCGTCGGGGTACACGTCGATCAGCTTGACGATCCAATCGGAATCGGTGCCGGTGGTGGAGACGTGTAAATCGACCTTGATGGAACCGGCGATGGAAACGTCGTCGTCGAGCACGCCGGTTTCATAGACGAGTACGTCGGGCCGGCGGGAGGCCAAGCGCTGGTCGGCCACCATGTAGTCGCCGGCCATGCCGATGAGGATTTTGTCCAGATAGGGAATCGGCTTTTTCGGATCGCTGATGTATTCATCGAAGCTGTCTTCCGTTTCGCCTTCCGGTTTCTCCCACGAGAGCTTGCCGTTTTTGCCCAGATAAAGTGACCGCTGTTTGGCCGTCTTGGGCGGCCAGGCGTCGTACTTGCGCCATTGGTTTGTGCCCGTCTCGAAGACCCAGGCCTTGGGGTGCTTAAACTCGCCGATCCCCTTGAGATAGAACTCGAAGAAGGGAAACTCGATGTGTTCGCGGTAATAGGCGGAGGTTTTGGAGTTGAAGGAAACGTCGCCGAGGGAATCGCCCTCGCCTCGGCTCCAACCGCCGTGCAGCCACGGCCCCATCACCAACACATTCGTGCGATTCTCGGCTGTTTTCTCGACGCGTTTGAAGGTCTCCAGCGCGCCGAACAGATTCTCAGCGTCGAACCAGCCGCCGACGGTCATGACGGCGGGTTTGATGTTCTTGAGGTGTTGTCGCAGGTTGCGCGCTTTCCAGAACTCGTCGTAGACGCCGTGTTCCATCGCCTCGTTCCAGAAGGCGACATCGTTTTTGAAATGGCGTTCGTTCGCGTTGGCCAACGGTCCCATGCGCAGGAAGAAATCGTAACCGTCCGGCGTTTCGTGATCGAAATGATAATCGAACTTCTTGACCGGCCCCGTCCGCGGCCTGCCGAAGCTGGCCATGAAGTTAAACATATGCGGAAGGAACAACGCGCCGTTATGATGCCAGTCGTCGCCGATGAACCAATCGGTGACGGGTGCCTGCGGAGACGACGCTTTCAAGGCCGGGTGCGCGTCCACCATGCCCGCCGCCGTGTAGAACCCCGGATAGGAAATCCCGTACTGACCGACTCGGCCATTGTTATTGGCCACGCGCTTGACCAGGAATTCGATGGTATCCCAGGTATCGCTGGACTCGTCGATATCGGTGTCTTTTTTGCCCGGGTTGTGCGGGCGCATGTTGACGAAATCGCCCTCGGACATCCAACGACCGCGCACGTCCTGATAGGCGAAGATGTAACCGGATTTTCCAAAAAACGGCGACGGGCCGAGATCGTTCCTGTATTGATCGACGCCATAGGGGCGCACACTATAAGGCGTCCGCATCAGGAGTATGGGATATTTTTTCGAATCGTCCTTGGGAACGTAGACGGAGGTGAGCAATTTCTTGCCGTCGCGCATGGGAATACGATATTCGTATTTGGTGTAATTCGCCTTGACGTATTCCAGTCCCTGCGCGATCGATCGATGCGGCACGGCCAAGAAGCAGAAGAGTGTGAGACCGGCCTCTACCAACTTCGATTGTGAGATCATCGAGCGGATTCCTATTTCTTGAGGTTCCAACACACCAGTTTATGGTTGTCGCGGGCATAGAGTCGGCCATTCGACAGTGCCATGTGAGCGCGGCATGGCCCGGTCAACACGGCGGCGCGGGCCTTCTCGACATATTTCTCGCGGTTGCATTCCACCGATGCCAACTCGCCGCCCTCGCTGAGAACGAGGAGATGATTTTCGGTTCGAATCATCGAACCGCAGCCAAACCCTTCTTTCTTCCAATGCACTTTGCCGGATTTGAGATCGACGCAGCGCATCTCGGTGCCGCCCTCCTGCCGACCATCGAAGCCGTAGAGGCAGCCGTCGTGATAAACCGGCGTGCTGAAATGGCAGGTCAAGGTGCGATCGTTGCTCCACAATTCCTCCAAACCGTCTTTCTTGGCGCGGATCACAATGGCTCCGGTGTCATAGCAGGACGAGAAGAACGCGAGATCGCGGACGACAACCGGCGTGGCCGCGTTAACCGAGGCGTCCATGCGCGAGCGCCAGCGTTTGGAGAATCGGACGTTGCCGTTGGCTGGATCGAGGGAAAGGATGCCGAGACGTGTGAAAAAAAGGACATGACGCACGCCGTCGATGTCGGCGGCGACGGGCGAGGAGTAGCTTGCGCCGTCGTCGGTCGTCTTCCACACTTCCTTGCCGTCGTCCTTGTCGAAAGCGACGACGCCCGCGCCGCGCGCACCGACGTTGACCAGCACCCGGCCGCCTTCGAGAATGGGCGAGGTGCCGACTCCGAAATAGCTGCGCGGCACGTTGTAATCTTTCAGCAATTCGCGCTGCCACACTTTCTCGCCGTCGGCCAGCTTCAAACAGAGCAGCCGTCCGCTGGGGCCAAGCGTGTAGACGCGCTCGCCGGCAATCGAGGGCGTCGAGCGCGGACCATCGCCCTTGCCGAGGGCATCTCGATATTTCGTGGCATCGCGGTGTTTCCAGAACTCCTCGCCGTTGGTTGCACTGAAGCAAGAAACGATTTCTTCGTCGCCGACACGATGAAACAGCACGAGCCGGTCGCCGACGACGACGGGCGCGCTGAAGCCCTCGCCGACTTCCTTTTGCCAAACGACCGGCGGTCCCTTCTCGTTCCAGCTTTGCCTCAACCCCTTTTCGGTCGAGACGCCGTTGCGTTGCGGTCCCAACAGCTGCGGCCAATCCGCCGCGATAGCGATGGGAAGCCCGACGAATAAAAGGAGAAAGACGACTCGCTTCTTGGCTGGCATCATCGACGGCACTCCTGCGCTTGCGCTTTGGGTCGCACTGCAAACAGAATAGCGGCAAGAGCGAGGTTCCGCCAGGGTATGGCCGTGGGTTCTCGATCGAATCGGGAGAAACGCCGTCGAGTCCGCCTTGCTTTTCTTCGCACGAATTCGTACCGTCCCGCGCCGATGGTGGCCCGTTGCCCGACGAGCGAATCGAACGATGGTGCGATGAGGCGATGGGGATACGCGAATCGTCCCTGTCTGAAATAAGGAGTGCTGTCCATGAAGCTATTTACCGCGGCGTTGGCGCTGGCGGTCGCAATGAGCGCGAGCGCCCTTCACGCGCAACAGATGGTTAAGCCGTTGGGCAAATGGGAGCGTAAGAGCGGCAAGAATCACGTCACATTAATCGTCGAGGACAACCGCCTGCACATGATTTTAGCCGGCGAGAATGTCGGCGCGCTGCACGCCGACTATTCCATGACGCGCGACGGCGTGGTCTATGGGGTAATCACTAGCGTCGAATTCGACGAAGAAGACAACGATTCGACCAATGCGCTCTTCAATCGACCTTTCAGCTTTCGCTTTCGCGTCGATGAGGGCGCGTTGATCGTCTACGACGCCAAGGGACGCGACAAAGACAAGGACGAAATCTATAACGGCCGGTTCAAAGCCGTTCAGACCGACTACAACCGAGCTACCGTCATCCCGACATCAGGCCCTTGTCCCGTGACGCCCGCTTACTCTCCGCCGCCGGTCTATACTCCCGCGAAAGAACCATCGTCTCCTAGCCCCATTGGTTCCTCGTTCGTCGCGCCTCCCGAAGAAAAACCGAAATTCGACTTCTATTTTGGCCATACGCGCTGATAATGGAATCATTCGCGGGATGGGACGAACGATGTTCCATCCCACGAGTTTTTCAATTGTTGTTCGACGTGTTCCACCAAGCGGTTCGTCTTCGTTTGCAGATCTGTTTCCGCCGCGATAACCGTCAAGTTCGGATGTCCTTCCCAGGCCAGTCGTGCCGAGTGTTCGACTTGGAGAGCTAATGTCGCGTCCTCATAGCGGACGGGATTGTCTTGCACACCGTAAAGGTGGGGAAGCGAGGCGGCCAGCGATTGGAGATGGAAGACGGCGCGATAGCGGGCGAAACACTGCTCCAGAGACAGACCGAAATGAGCCAGAAATGCCTGCCGCCCTTCGGGCCAATAGGCGGCTCCATCGAGCAGGCCGCGATCGCAGACCAAGAGCCGCGCCCCGCATTCGATCGCCAAACGCTCCCAATGTTCTTCGATGACTCGTTGAAGCGACAAAATTTCCCCTTGCAGACTGTGAATCCAATCGGATCGAAGAGTGCGAATGCGTTCGTGTTCGGGGGAAGGAAAACCGCTGTCGAGCAGTAGTGTAGCCGCCTCCGGCACGGCGACGATCGCTTCGCCGAAATGAGCGCGGAGGGCGCGCAGGCAACTCGTCTTCCCCGCGCAAGGACCGCCCGTTAAGACAATTTTCGACACCATATAGCGGCTCCAGAATCCGCGCAGACGAGGGAGAGTTGCCCTTTGCTCCAAAGTTTGTTTTCGTGACACCGTTGTGTCGTTCCGTGCAAAGAGAGGCACGCGATTATCGTAGCCATCTCTTGAATGCGGGGTAATGCCGTTTCCCGCGGCGGTCGTTTGCCGGACGCGAACCCGACAGGTACGATGGAAGATAAGAATGTCACTCTTCCATTGAGCGAATGGTATCTTGCTTGGGGTGTCCTATTGTGAACGATCCCTCTTGTGACGCGCCCATAGAAAAGGGTCGGCGTCGGCGCGCCCGATGGATTTCGATGGCTCTTGTGAGCGCCGTCATCCTTCTGATTGCGGCGTTCTTCTTTCGCGATGCGTTGTGGAATTGGTGGACCGGCGGATTGGAAGCGGAGGATCACTTTGCGACCGGCGCGCTCGACGACTATGTACCCGAAGACAGCGAAGCGATTCTCGTCGCCGATTTGCGTTCTCTGTTGCAATCGCCGGTGGGACGACGACACCTGAAACCGATTGTGCAACAACTTTTGCGACGGACGGATGCCTTGCCGCGCTGGTTGGAATTGCTCGGAGTGAATCCCGAGAACGATCTCGATCTCATTCGTATTTCCTTCGCTCCTGGATCGGGTGGCTCGCCGCTGTGGCTGATGCGAGGACGATTCGATCGTACCCGCGCCCACATCGGCCCCGATAAACTGCGAGAGAAGCGCCTCGGCAGGTATCGGCTTTGGGAATACAACGATACCGCTGCCAAACAAACGACGCTGCTTGCGCTTGCCGGTGACACGCTGATTGTCGGGGAGACGCAAGATCGCGTGCGGGAAGCCTTGGAACAGGCCCACGATCCGCGTTCGATCTCGGTGCGCGATGCCACGCTCGGCACCTTGTTGACCAAGGTGGATCGTCGGCAACCGCTCTGGGTGGCGGCTTCAATTAAAAGTCTCGGCTCGATTGCCAACATCGACAACTACTTGCTTCGGATGGTTGTGAATCCTCTCTTTCAAAACGCCAACAGCCTGTACGGAGGAGTGAAGGTCGCCGACGATTTGCGACTCGAACTGACCGTTGCCACAACGACCGCGGAACAGGCCGATCGATTGCAGTTCGATCTGCGAGACATGCGCGACGCCGCCCCCGGAGCGGCTCTTTTGCTGGGAGACCAAAAAGAGCTTGCGCCGTTGCTGCGATTGCTCGGCTCGACCAAGATCGGCCGCGAGGGCAAAGTCCTTCGTCTGCACGGTCGGCTGGCAGCGGATCAATGGAGTGAATGACACATTGGTCGTACAGCAAGAGCGAATTTCTCACGAGCGGGCGTCGAGCGAGGGAATCGAATACAATAGTCAAAGTTTCACGATTTGGCGATGGAGCGAGACGCGAACGCTCCCTTCGGAATGAATGTGAGGTCGATTCTGTATGGGCCATTCCCCACCGTCAACCAACGAGACCCATGCCACTTTCATCGCGCCGCAGCCGAGCGGCACCTATTCGCCGAGCGTCATCGAAGACATCCAGGCCAAGGCCGAACTGGGGCGCTATCGCATTCGTGGCTTCGGCACGTTGCGACCGCGCACCTGGTCCACGTTCGACGATTTGACGTTCATTCCCGCCGGACTGACACGCATTCCCTTGGAGGGATATCGCGAACAGTGTTCGACGCGCACCGTCCTCGGCGCGCGTCACGCCGCCAAGCCGCTCGAACTCGAAATCCCCGTGATGATTACCGGCATGAGCTTTGGCGCGCTGTCGTTCAACGCCAAGGTGGCACTGGCGCGCGGGGCGCGGGCGGCCGGCAGTTCCACGACCACCGGCGATGGCGGCATGATGCCCGCCGAGCGCGAAAACGCCCGCGTCCTTATCTACGAAGTGCTGCCCAGCCGCTATGGCCTGAACGTGCATCATCTGCGCCAGGCCGACGCCGTGGAGTTAACCATCGGCCAGGGGGCCAAACCGGGGACGGGAGGGCTATTGCTGGGTTCCAAAGTTTCGGAGGAGATCGCGCGGATACGCGACTTGCCACCCGGCGTCGATCAGCGCAGTCCGTGCCGCCATCCCGATTTTCTCGGTCCCGACGATATGCGCATTAAGATCGAGGAACTCCGCGAAGCGACCGATTGGCAGGTACCGATCTTCGTCAAACTGGGAGCCAGCCGCGTCTACGACGACGTCAAGCTGGCGGCCAAATGCGGCGCGGATGTCGTGGTCGTGGACGGCATGGAGGGAGGCACCGGCGCTTCTCCCGATTTGCTCCAAGAACACACCGGCATTCCGACGCTGGCCGCCGTGTGCGAGGCGCGGGCGGCGCTGGAAGAAATGAACCTTTTCGGAGAGGTAAACTTAATTATTGCCGGAGGCATTCGCCACGGAAGCGACGCGGCCAAAGCACTGGCCCTCGGCGCGGATGCAGTGTACGTCGGCACCGCCGCGCTGATCGCACTCAATTGTAACAAACCGCTCTACGTCGACGATTATCGTGAACTGGGCGCGGCTCCCTACGCCTGCCACCACTGTCACACCGGACGCTGCCCTGTCGGTATCGCCACCCAAGATCCGGAGTTGATGCAACGCTTGGAGATCGACCCGGCTGCCGAGCGCGTCGCCAATTGGCTGCATGCCTCGACATCGGAGATTCAGATTCTCGCTCGCGCCTGCGGCAAGAATACGGTTCACGACTTGGAGCCGGAGGATTTGCGCGCGTTGACGTTGGAGGCATCGTTTCTCACCGGCTTGCCGTTGGCGGGCACGAATGCCGTCTTCGGCGGCGGGCCTGGATGGAAAGACGTAGCCCGCCGGAAGGATGTGCAACCGTAGCGCCGAGATACCGCGCGCTTGCCTTGCGACTGCATCGAATGAGCCGCATCATTTCTGGCCGAAGGATGGGTCCAACTCGACCGCTTTCTTCTGATCCGCGTCCCCTCGTTCGCGATCGCCCTGTTGCGCGTAGGCAAGTCCGCGGTTCCAATAGGCCAAGGCGAGATGCGAGTCGATCTCCAGAGCGCGCGTGCAATCGTCGATGACTCGTTTGGTATCGCCTCGGCTGAGAAACACCGCACCGCGATAGACGTAGGCCATCGCCAACTTCGGTTCGCGGCGAATCACTTCGTCCATCTCTTGCATCGCTTTGTCGGCGTTTCCGAGGCGAAGATTTGCCAAGCCGCAATTTACATGGGCGAAACTGAGCGTTGGATCGCGCCGCAGCGCCTCGTTGCTGTCTTCGATGGTTTGCACATCGTCGCCTTTGTTGAAGAAGGCGGTTCCGCGCAGCGCATAGCCGCGCGCCAAGGACGGATTGAGCCGCAGCGCTTGGCTGGCGTCGGCGATGGCTCCGTCGTTGTCTCCCTTGCTGAGAAAGGCGGCGGCGCGGTTGAGATAGGCCAAGGCCATGCTCGAGTCGTTGGCGAGGGCTTGGCTGCTGTCGGCAATGGCCCGATCGAAGTCTCCCCGATTGAAGTATGCCGCGCCTCGATTGGCGTAGGCCAATGCCAAGTGAGGATCGAGTTCCAAAGCGCGCGAACAGTCGGCAATTGCGAAATCGAGTTCGCCCTTGTTGAGGTGGGCCGCCCCGCGATTGGCAAAGGCGAGACACGATTGCGGATCGAACTCGAGCGCGCGCGTGCAGTCGGCAATGGCGCGATCCATCTCGCCGAGGTTGAGATAAGCGCCGGCGCGGTTGGCGTAGCCGAGTGTCAACTTGGGATCGATTTCCAGAGCGCGATTGCAGTCGTCGATGGCTTGCTGCCACTCGCCGCGATTGAAATACACCGAAGCCCGATTGGCAAAGGCGAAGGCGCACGAGGGATCGAGACGAATCGCCTCGGTAAACTCTTCAATGGCGCGGTCGTATTCCCGCTTCTGAAAGAGGGCCTCTCCTTCGTTGAGATGCCGATCGCGTTCCCGGTTGCCGCGACGGTGGACCAGACTGACGATCATTCCGAAGGCGACGAGCGCAACCA
The DNA here is from genome assembly GCA_021781415.1 of Planctomycetota bacterium. Classification (GTDB taxonomy): domain Bacteria; phylum Planctomycetota; class Planctomycetia; order Gemmatales; family Gemmataceae; genus JAJPHU01. Next base: position 23,401 of record JAJXWW010000126.1, on the reverse strand, counting down.
GAGCGATACCGGCGAGGAGACGCCATTTCCCCCCCCGCTTCGGTTCGAGGCGCGGCGTTTCCATTATTGGAGTGAGCGAAAGCTCCGTCGCTTGCGAGAGCATGAGGTTCATTCCTTCCAATGGGTTCGTCGTTTCGTCCGTCTTGCCCGCCCGAATGCGAGGCAGGGGAGAACCTTACGCCGCCTCGTTTTCTCGACGAGTTTCGACGGGTGGCGGGGTACTTTCCGCTGGGCGTTTGTCGGGTTGAAAGGGATAGACGAATTGTCCCCAAAAATCTTCTGGGAAGTCGTTCTCTCCGTTGCCGAACTGCTCTGGCAGCACGCCGCGCGGCATATAAAACGTGCCGAACATCCAATCGAGCAGCGGAAAGGTCGAGGCGAAGTTTTTGTTGATCCCTTCGTTTTTCGTCGTGTGGTGCCAGCGGTGAAATACGGGGCTGGCAAAGAAGTAACGCAGCGGGCCGAAGGTCCAGTTGAGGTTGGCGTGCGTCATCGCCGAATAGACGAGGTTAAATGGAGCCAGCAGAATCAGCGCCTCCGGCGAGAATCCAAGCAGCAGCACCCCTACATCGGCGAAGACGAACGAGAAGAGATTGTTGATCGGATGGAAGCGCGCCGTGGACATCCAATCGAGTATCGTCGGCGAGTGGTGAACGGCGTGGAATTTCCAAGCCCAGCGCGTGTGAAAAATGCGATGGGCAGCGTAGAGAAATACGTCTTGGATCACAAGGATCAGGACGCATTGCAACCAGAGCGGCCACTGTCGAACGGGCAAGACATTCGGCTCCGCGCCGGCGAACAGCCATTTGACGCCGCCCCAGATAAGCAACGTGCGCAGAACGCGCAGGAACAACGGCACGATGAACCAGTAAAGGAAGTCGGTGGCCGCCCCGCGCGGATTCTTCCACCAGTGCATGCCGGGATTGCACGGCATCAGCCGCGCCAGAAGGCCGAACGCCAACGCCAGGCCGGCGATCCATGCCAGAGTGTTCAGCCAAAAATCCCCAAACTCGGCGATCCATTCCATGACGGTGATCCTCAGGCGGCGTGCTTGCGTGCCGCGGCTTCGGCGAATACGGCCAACATTTCTCGATAGTGATGCTCGAACGTCCATTGGGCCGCCGTCCGCCGAGCGGCCTGCGCGCAGGCGGATCGGCGGGCTGGATCGAGCAAATTCCGAATTGCTCCGGCCAACTGTTCGCGGTCGTGCGGATCGTCGATCACATAGCCTTCGCGCGGTGGACGCATCACCTCGGACGCGCCGTTGTAGCGCGTGGTGACGACGGGCAATCCGCACATCAATGCCTCCAACACGACCAGCGAACACGGATCGTAAAACGTCGGATGCACGAAGAAGTCGGCGGCGAAATAGCAATTGCGCATGTCGGCGCAATAGCCGGCGAAGCGAACGCGGTTGGCGATGCCCAACCGCTGCGCCATCCGCTCGAACGGAGCGGTGTCGGGGCTGCCGGCCACGAGAAGTCGAAACGGCGACTCGGCGGGCAGCAAGGCCACGGCGCGGAGCAGCGGCTCCAAGCCCTTGAGGCGGTAGTTCATCCCGGCAAACAGCGCAACGGTGTGTTCGGGAGCCAGTCCCCAATGCTGCCGCCATTCCAGTCGGCGGCGCGGACGGTCGCATTCGTCGAAGCGGTCGAGGTCGATGGCAATGCGAACCGTGCGTAAATTGGCCGGATCGAGATGGTAATACTCTTCGAAGTGGCGACGGACCATGTCGCTGATGGCCACGACGAGCAACGGTTGGCGTCGGTATTGATGGCGATCCAACATCAAAAAGGAACGGTGCGATGGATCGAATAACTTCAGCCAGCTGGCCAGGCGGCGCGTCCAGGGATTGCGATATTTCAGCAAATTATGCTCGACCGTGGCGGCATACAAACCTCCTTGCGGATAGATCACGTCCACTCCGGGGAGTTTGTCGAAACCCACCGCCACTTCATGGTTCGCGGCAGCCAGCGCCCGCCGACAGGCGGCGGCGAAGACCCAGGGACGAAGAAAACGCGGAACTCGCGGAACGTCCACGCGATGAATCCTCAGAGTCTCCGGCAGCGAAGATTCATCCCATCGGCGAGCGTACAGGTGAACCTCGTGGCCGTCCAAAGTCAAGCGACGCGCCAGCCCCGCGATGTAGGTTTCACACCCTCCTCGACTCGGCAGCACGCTTTCATAGCAGAATGCGACATTCATCTCGCCGTATCTCCCCGTCCGTTCACCCGTCCCTCCGAACCGCGAGTGGAGAAAACGGCTCGTTGTCTATCGCCTGCAACGAAGGAAAGGTCAAGATCATTTTTTTTCGCGCTCGGTGCGTTCACGTCTGCCCGTCCGGTCTCGCTTGCCGATTTCGCGCGTTGTGACGCCGATAGCGTCCCCACCGATAGAGAATGAAACGGCGCAGCCATACCCAGCGCGGCCGGTGCGGTCCATCGCCTCGGTAGGCGCGCCAAAACTCCAACCGGTCCCGTCCATCGACGCCGAGAATGTACGAGGAATAAAGCAATTGAGCGATGTCTTTTGTCTTCCATAGGTTTCCCAGCAGCGCATGATGGCCGAGGCGGTGCAGGTCGATCACGGAGACGCGGCCGCGCCAGCCTTGCGAGGGAATCCGCCGCGTATCTTCTCGGGCGATAAAGAAGTGACAGAGATACAGATCTTTGTGGAAGCAGCGACGGTCGTGCAACATGCGCGTCGAGCGAGCAATTTCGGCGGCGAGGCTGCGTTTCCAAAGTCGAAACGCCGTCGGCTCTTGTCGAACGGCGGCAAGGGGAATGGCCTCTTGCAACGACATCATGCCGGTCAATTCTTCGACGGCCAGAACGCTGCGCAGTTTCCCCCAAGGACCGAGGAACTCGGCGGCGGCGACGGCTCTTGGGACGCTCAACCCTTGCTTTCTCGCCCACAGCAGATGACGCCATTCCTGCCAAGCTGGCGACCAGGCGCGCCAAGGCCAGACGGTCGCCAACCATCCGCGCCAACGAGGTAGGTCGTGGTGTCTCTTCAAGAAAACCGACAGACGCCGCGCCCGAGGCTTCGATTCCTTCGCCGGTTCGAGAATCCATCGGCCCGTCGAACGTCCCTGCTTGGCGTTGAAACGATCGGTCACGGGTTGATCCATGATGCGCTCGGTCCAGTCCGCGCCGGCGAAGCGCGGCCAATCCGCGCGCTGGCACCAACGTCGAACGCCGAGAAATAATCGCCTCCAAAACGAATCTCTATTGTTGCTCGCGGCAGTTTCCAGCAACTCGCCGCGCGCGGGCCGAGCCGAGGGTTCACCGTTCGAGCGGCGATTTGGCGCGAATGGAGACGAACGATAGCCGGCGTGGAATCGACACACATCGGTGCGACTGCAACCGGCTGCGAGCAAGATCCGCGCCATGCGGCGGACATCCCGGTCGGCTTGGCGCGGCCGACGCCGGCGCGAGGGGATCACGCTTTCGATGCGATCGACGACGACCGACGGCGCGCCGTCTGTCCGCCGCACGGCCAATCCACAGCCGGCATCGTCCAGCGCGAGATAGCAACTGGCATCGTGCAAGCGCCGCAGCAAGGAACCCGTCTGTCGCAACACGTCTCGCCGCCGCGCCGAATCCGTCGCGGAGCATCGACGCCTTGCTCGCAGAGCCAGCCACGCCTCCAGGGCGCAGGCATCCGCCAGCGGTTCGGCGAGAAGAAACGACTGAATCTGCCCGTCTCGTTGACGCCGTTGTCCCAGAGCCAAGACCTGCGGTGCGAGAATGTTGTGCCGTTGTAAGCGAAGCAAGAGAGCCGCCTGCCGTTGCTCCGGCGACGCGCTGGACGGCCGGGAACGAAATGCCACTCGCCCCGCCGTCCGAGGTTGATTGCGTTGCACGAGCAAAGCCTGGCCCGCGTTCGGCAATCTAGGCCAGCGCCGTCGTATCGTGGCGTCGTCCCCCGGAGGCGGGAGGTAGTCGGGAATGCGTTCTCCCAGTCGATCGTACAGCGTTGGCGTCACGCACAATGCTTCGCCATCCAGACAAATCCACGCTTGGGGTCGAGCGGGTGGTTGTCGTTTTTCACAGATGTGCCGCCGCCCCAAGAGACGCTTTCCTTTTAACTCCACATCTCGCACAGCCGATTGCCAGGAAATACCGAATGGAGATCGACTTCGCCAGTAGGCGCGCAGACAAAGCAAGCGTTCTTCGTCTCCAGCCAACGTATCGTCCACCGTGGCATGCAGCGCCGCCAAATCGCGCCGACACGCGCGCCAAGCCAGCGCATGGCTCAATTCGGCGCGCTGCCAATCGAGAATATGAATGCTCTCGTCGGCAGCATCGACGAAAACGTGATTCGCGTAGAGATCGGGATGGGCATACCCCGCCGAGTGCAGGCGCGCTAGCGTCCGCCCCAGTTTCCGGGCGATGCGCCGCCGCCGTCGCCGATCGGTCTCTCCTTTCAAATAAGAGCGCAACTCGACGCCCGGCACTTCGCGCAGCAGTAAGAAAGCGCGCCCGCGCCCATCGTCACCCGCCGCCATCCATTCCGGCCCCGGCTGCCCCTCGCGGCGCAAGGCTTGCAGAACCGATGCCTCTCGGAGCGAGCGCGACGAGAATCCGAATCCGGCCAGCAGATTGGCCAGGCGATAGCGGCGCGTGACGCGATGTTCGCACTTCAAGTAGGCGTGCCACGTTTCGCCGTCCGCTTCAAACGCAATGCGCGCCACGTGACGATCCGGGTGGCCGCTGACGATATGCGGCGCGTCTCCCGCCAAGTTCAGAAAGTCATTTGCCTCAAGCGCTCCCCGTTGGCGAAAGATCGAGCGATAGCGCGGTGCGATGACGACAAACCCCATGTTGCGTCGACGCCCGCGGCGGCGGATCGCCAGCAATCCCCCGACGAGGCAAGTGGCCGCCAGCAAGGCCAAGGCGGTCGCGAATGGGTTCATATGGCCCGATCCTTTACGCAACGTGCGCGGCATTCCACGACCGGCCGCGCGCCGGGTTAATGCAACAATCCCTCGGTGGTGGCAAACACTTCGTCGGGAGTCAGGAGCGTCATGCAGCGATGATCGAGGGGGCAAACCCGCCGTTGGCACGGCCCGCACTCGACCCGCTTTTGCAGATGGACGGCGCGCGGATGATACGTCTCCGTCCATTCGATGTGCGTTGGACCGAACAGGGTGACGACGGGGCGATCGAAGGCGGCGGCAAAATGGCGCGGGCCGCTGTCAGTCGTCACCAACAGATCGGCGCGGCGCACGCACGCCTTGGTCAGTCCCAGCGACAGAGACGGCCCTTCGGCGAAGCGAGGAGCCGTCAGGTCGGCAAGGGAATGAACGCGCGGATCGTCGGCTTCGGCGGCGATCTCCGTGGCCAACTCGCGCTCTTTCGGGCCGCACAAGACGAGGACGGCGCTGCCGCGCTCCTTGGCCAAACGGCGCGCCAACGCCGAAAAATAGGAGGAAGGCCAATGCTTCGCCGCACCGAACGCCGCGCCGGAATTCAGACATATCACTTCGCTATAGTTCTCGAATCGCCCCCGCGCCCAAACCAGGTCGGCAGCGCGCTCGTCGGAGGAGGTGGTGAACAACTCCATGACGTGCCCCGGACGACGACAGCCGGCGCACTCAGCCAGCCGATTGTAGGCATCGATGACCGGATTCGGCTGCAACCGGCCGCGCTCGTCGCGCAGCGGCGGCAGCGCGTCGGTGAGCAGCATCGACCGGCCGTGGCGCGCGTAGCCGATGCGTCGGCGACATCCACCCAAACGCGCCGTCAGAGCCGAACGCAACGTATTGGACAACAGAACCACCGAATCGACTCCGCGCCGCCGCAATTGCCGGGCCACGGCCAACACCCCTTGCGACCAAGGCCCGCCGTTGGCGAAAAGAATCTCATCGAACCAGTCGCCGCCCGCGAACACCTCGGCGACATAGGGTTTCATCACGCCAATGACGCGCGCCGCGTCGAAGTGGTCGCGCAGCGCGCGCAGGGCCGGAGTCGCCATCACCGCGTCGCCGATCCAGTTCGGTAGAAACACCGCGACATTCATCACAACCATTCCCGTAGACTCAGCCCCGCCACCGACCGGCCCTCGAAGGTATCTATGCCGCCGAAAGCCGTTGCACGAGGCGCGTCGTCGAATGGCCCTCGCGCAGGGGGGCCAAATGCACGCGCCCGCCATACGACTCGACAAAATCCGCGCCTACAACCTCTTCGCGTCGATAGTCGGCACCCTTCACCAAGACATCGGGCCGAATCGCCTCGATCAAGGAACGCGGCGTCGGCTCGTCGAACACCACGAGGTAATCGACGGCTTGCAGCCCGGCCAGTACGAACGCGCGGGCCTCGGCGGTGTTGATGGGTCGAGTCGGCCCCTTGAGCGCTCGCACACTGCCATCGCCGTTAAGTCCGACCACTAGAAGGTCGGCCTGATCCCGCGCTTCGCGCAAATACTGCACGTGACCGGCATGCATAATGTCGAAGCAACCGTTGGTGAATGCCACGCGTTGGCCGAGAGATCGACGTTTTTGCAACTCCAACATCAGCGATTGGAGCGAGTGAAGTTTCTCCAAACCCGCCTCCGGCGCGCCGTGCAGCAGATCGCGCACGATCTCATCGCGCGTCACGATGGCCACGCCAATCTTCTCGACTTCCAGTCCTCCGGCAATGTTGGCCAAACGAATGGCGGGAGCGTAGTCCGCGCCGGCGGCCAGAGCCATGCCCAGCACGGCCAGCACCATGTCACCCGCTCCCGTGATGTCGTACACCTGGCGCGGCCGCGTCGGAAACAGTTCGGCCCGACCGTCGACATGGGCTAATGCCATGCCCTCCTTGTCGAGCGTGACGATGGCCGCCTCCAAGTCGAGGCTTTCGCGCAACTGCGCCGCGCTCTGCATCGCCGCTTCCACGTCGTGCAAAACCCGCCCCGTCGCCAATCCCGCCTCCAAACGGTTCGGCGTGATGGCCGAGCAGCCGTGATATTTGCGATAATCGCGACCGCGAATAGGGTCGGCTACGATGCGAATCCCGCGCGCTCGCGCCGTCGCGATGGTGGAGGCCAGGACGTTCGGCGTGCAGACTCCCTTGTCGTAATCGCTGATAAGCACAATGTCGGCGCGTTCCACTTGCCGCGCGATCGCCTCGATTGCACGCCGTTCGCACGCCTTGGCCAACGGCGTTCGCACCTCGTAATCGACGCGGATCATCTGCTGGGGGTGTCGGTGCTGTGCCCGACCGATGTAGCGCTCCTTGACCGTGGTGGGTCGTGTGTCATCGGTGGAAACCGCCTCATCGTCGATGCCCAATTCCGTCAGCGTTCGTCGAATGCGCTCGCCGTCGGCATCGTCGCCCACCACTCCGGCCAGAGCCACGCGCGCATCGAGCGCGCGCAGCAATGTCGCCACGCTGCTGGCTCCGCCCAGACGCTCCTCGCGCTTGTCGGCGTGCAACAAAATCACGGGCGCTTCCTGACTGATGCGCTCGGCATCGCCCCAAACGTAGCGGTCCAGCATCAGATCGCCGACCACCAGCACGCGCGGCTGACCGAGCGTTCGCACCAGATCTACCAGGTCGTCCGACATCGAGGGGTCTCCATTCGATTCGCCGCGACGGTCAACGGACAGCGTGCGATCCCGCGCTCCGCCGTCCGTCTCGACCAAACAACTCGCGGTTTAGGCCGCATGCTCCAGTGCGAGAGAGGTCGAACGATGGCCGGCCAGTTTGCATGCCGTCGCCGCGTGCAACAGCGGCAATAAAATCTCGTGGTGGCCGGTTAGCTCGATCCCCTCATCGCCGGGCCGATTCAGGACGTTGACCGTGCTGCGATAGCGCGATTCCTTATCCACGTTGACGGTCACCATTCCGTCGAGGTTGTGGCCGAAATTGCGAACCACGCTGACGGCTTTGAGCAACACTTCCGGCATCACCACGGCACTACCCAAGTTCATCCAGATGCCGTGTTGCATCCCGGCGACCACGCTGCACATCAAGCGAAAATCGAGCAACGACGCCGCGCCCAGGGCCGCGCCGGAGACGTGCGGGTGCATGTGAACGATGTCGGTTCCCAGGGCGACGTGAATGGTACAGGGGATACCGGCCCGGTGGGCGGCCAAGACGAGGCTACTCTCGGCATAGGGACAAGCGAGACGTTCGAGATGACGGCCCAACGCGGCACCGAGTCCGATTTCGTTCTCGGCACCGGCGCGAGCGGCCACGGCGAAGGCGTCGGCGGTCTCCCGCGCCATGCCGAACTTGCCGGCGTGTAAACTCGCCGACACGTCCTCGCTGGTCTTGCCGGCCCAAGCCAGCTCGAAATCGTGAATCGCCGCCGAGCCGTTCATAGCCACGGCCGTCACCACGCCGCGATGAATCCAGTCGATAAGATACGGAGCGCATCCGGTTTTAATGACGTGCCCCCCCAGCGCGGCGACCACGGTTCGCCCATCGGCATGGGCGCGGCACAGGTGATCGCGCACGCGCCGGAGAGCATTGCCGGCCAGCTGGCGCGGCAAGGAGTCGAGCCATTCGGCGACGGTGGCCTCGGAAGACACCGGCTGGCCGAGGTCTTCCTGGAACACCTTCGACGGGCGCGATTCCAAATCGTACGTTTTCAAACCGTTCAGATCGAAAGGTTTCATCATCTTCTCTGCTCTGGGTTTCACAAACGCGGCGGCTCACGCAGCCGGTTCGCCGGGGGGAAGAACCGAACGCAGACGCTCGTCCAGAACGTCTTGGCCGACCTCGACGCTTAGGCGAATCCGTAAAAACCACAACGAACGATCTTCTAAGTGGGTCAAGCGAAGTTTCACCAGATCTTTTTGCGTTGTAACAATCGTCGAACCGTTGGGCAGTCTCGCCGCCCACCGGCGCAACTCCTCGACATCCTCGCGGCGATAGGCGTGATGGTCGGCGTAGATGCGAAAATCCTCCAGCCGCGCGCCGAGATCGACTAAAGAACGTCGAAACGCTTCCGGGTTGCCGATACCGCAGAAGGCGGCGACCGGCCCCTGTCGAAGCGTCGCCAACTCAACCGTCTCTCCGTCGCTGTTGCTCAACTCCATCGGTCGATGATTCGTCTCGACGAGTGGAACCCGCGGAGCGAGGCGAGAGATGGTCCGGCGCAATCGATCGCACTGTTCCGGCGGCGATTGATCGCGGCGAGTCAAGACAACAGCGTCGGCGCGACGCAGCCCCTCGATCGGTTCGCGCAGCAAGCCGCGCGGCAGCAAATGTCCGTAGCCCCAAGGCTGAGTCGCATCGATCAGCACGAGATCGAGATCGCGCTCCAGACGGCGATGCTGAAATCCGTCGTCCAGGACGAGGATCTCGCTCTCCAATTCTTCGACGGCCGTTTGCGCCAATTCGACTCGATTCGACCCTTGCAGATGCGGGACATCCGGTAGATTCTCTTCCAGCATCAGGGCCTCATCGTTGCGCCCGCCCGCGCTGCCGTAGCCTCGGCTAAGGATGGCCACGCGCCGGTTGAGATTGCGATAAAAGCGAGCGACATACTCCACGCACGGTGTTTTCCCCGTGCCTCCCGCCGTCAAGTTGCCGACGCTGACGACCGGAACCGACGCCTTCGCTCGACGTATCCACCCGCGCTCGTAAGCAAGGTTCCGAACTCGCACCGCCAAACCATAGGGCAAAGCGGCCAGACGCAAGGCCAGCCGCTCGACCAACGGGACGAACCCATGCGCTTCGCCGGAAATCAAACGCGGAAAATGAGAGTGGGGACCGCTGCTCGCGTATCGCAACGAGGTGGGGCTGCCAGAAGTTGAGAAACGAGTTGCCAGCAACGGGCTTCCATTCCCTTCGTTAAGGTCGGCTTGTCACCGGCGAGACATTTCCTTATGTCTCGCTTACAACCCGGCATGCAGTTCGATTCTTCGTCCTAGCCCGCCGAGCGGACGATGTTATAGCTCGACTCTCTTTACGCTGTCAACCGCTATCCGCTCGACTGCGCGATCTGCCGCGTCGAAACCGGCCGAGCGCTGATAGGATGGCGGAATCGGATTCGACGCACGAAGGAGAGATTCACGCTATGTCTTACGAACGAGCCTTTCTCGAAGCGATCCGCGAAACGCCGGACGACGATGTGCCGCGCCTGATTTATGCCGATTGGCTCGACGAGCAGGGCGGCCGCGAACGCTCGGCGCGGGCGGCATTCATTCGCGCTCAATGTCGCCTTGTCGCTCTCGACGAAGCCGATCCGAAGCGAGAAATCCTCGAAGACGAAGAGGCCGATCTTTTAACCGAATACGAGCGCGTGTGGACGCAACCCTTGCACGGCCTGGTCGAAGATTGGCGCTTTTCGCGCGGCTTCCTCGAACACGTTCAGATTCGCGCCGAGAATCTGCTGACCCATGCCGAGCGGCTCTTCGACTTCGCGCCGCTGCGTTCGCTTCATGTGTTGATACCATTTAAGGACGTGCCCCACCTCGCGGGCTGTTCGCACTTGCAACGCATCGAAACGCTGGACTTCGCCCGCTGCCAACTCAACGATCGCGCACTGCAACAGCTCTTGTCTTCGCCATACCTCTCGCGGCTGCGCGCGTTGCATTTGGCCGGAAATAATATCAACACGCCGGGTATTCACGCTCTCGTTCGATCTCCTTTGTATCGGCGTCTTCGCAGTCTCGATTTAAGCAGCAATATCGCCCTTGGAGATACGGCGACTCGTCTTCTAGCGCGAACCGAACGCGCGGAGCTGCTGGAATGCCTCAACTTGGCCGACACCAACCTCGGTCTCAATGGCGCATTCGATCTCTTTCAATCGACCTCGCTGCCGAGTCTATCCGATCTCGATGTCTCGCGCGCTCACCTGCCTTCCACCTCGCCGTATCTACATTCGCGGTCTCCGTTGGAAGTCAATCTAACGTCCCTGAACCGACTCGATGCGAGCGGAATTCGACAATCTTCTCACTTGTCGGCCTTGCTCAGTTCCCCGTCGCTCTGTCGTCTCCGCCACCTCGGTCTGCGCGGTATTCAGGCCGAGAGTAGGACGATCGAATGGCTGTCCCGAGCGCTCTTCGCATCGAATCTGCGCTCGCTCGATCTACGCAACAACCGGCTGAACGAGGCGGGAGCGCGGTTGCTCGCGGAATCGGCACCATTTCCGACTCTTCGAGCGCTCAGTCTCGATGCCAATAATCTGCGCGACGAGGGAGCGAAGGCCGTCGCTCAAATGGCGGGGCTGCGCTCGCTCTCGCTCGCGGGCAACGGCATCGGCGGTCCCGGACTGAAGGCGCTGGCGAAGTCCGATCGGCTCGGCGAACTGCGCGCGTTGAACCTCGCCGGCAACTTTATCAACGCTGAGAGCGTCCGCGCGCTGGCCGAGTCTCCTTATTTGCGACTTCTAAGACAGCTTAATCTCAGCGATTCCTATTTAGAAGAAGAGAGCGGACGCATTCTCGGATCGACGGCGAATCTTCAGCACTTATCCGAGTTGCGGCTGGCGAAAAATCTTCTCGGCGACGCCGGCGCGAGGGCACTGGCTCAGTCCTCGTGCTTGCGGCGATTGGCCCTGTTGGATCTGAACGACAATCGCATCGGCAAAGCCGGCGCGGAGGCTTTGTCCGCCGCAGCGTGGCGTCGCATGCGCCATCTCGACGTGCGCGGCAACGTGTTTACCGATACGCAAGAAAACCTATTGCGAAGTCGATTCGGCGATGCCGTTCACTTGTGAGGATTTCCGTTCGCACATCCGCTCGCATCTCGTTCAAACGGCTTTCAAGCGATTCCTCCCGCGCAGTCGCGGCTCCGAACTCACCCGTCCGGAACAAGTCGAGCCGAGCGGAGAGTGGGCTGGGGGTGAGGGACGAGCATCCGAGGATAAGATCTCTCCTCCCTCCCGACACCCCAGGAAGAAGAGAGGGTACTCGGACGGCCTGTTCGACTCGACCATGAGACGTATTCATTGTCTCAAATGTCCACAATCACTTCCGCAAGCCAGCCGTCATCGTTTCGTTCCACCCGCAGGCCGTGATAAGTAATGGCCTTTACCTCATGGCTTAATTCGTGGCGCGCGGGATCGAACGGCTCTCCCCAACCGCTCCCGTGTAAACCGTCGGGGCGAACCTCCACCTCGAATCGGGACAAAAGCAGATGCTCGGCGTTGAAGTGATAGAGCAACTCCTTGAGCCAATCGAAGAGAAGATATTCGCGTTCCTCGCCGTGGACGACTACATCGAGACGGCGCGTCGGTTGCACCGAATCGAGGTCTTCGACGAGTGTGGCGAACAAGGCGCGCGCCGCCTCGGCGAACAGAGCGTTCAGATCCGGCGCGCGAATGCGCAATCCTAAATCAGCTGTATGGTCGAAGGTCTCGTACATAATGCCATTCTATCGCTCCAGCGCGTGGAGCGGACCTTGGCGAACGCGCTTTTGTGCCCCAAGGTCGGCAATCGCTGCAAGCTCAACGGGCAAGTCGGACGGGAGAACCCTCCGGGTCTCGATGGACTTCACGACTTAACTCACATTGCCCCATCGGCTTATGCTGTTCATCTTCTCTTCTCCCGTTTGCGGCACACTGTTTGCATCCTATCCAAATGTTAGCAAGCATTGTAACTCTCCCCGCAGTGCGTCCGTGGTATTGAGCCGACGAACTTTACGATCTTTTCGCAACAGGAGAGTCCCATGGTCCGTAATGCTCGCCGAGGTGGTTTTACCTTGATTGAGCTTCTCGTGGTGATAGCGATTATCGCCATTCTGATCGGTCTACTACTGCCCGCCGTACAAAAAGTGCGCGACGCCGCCGCCCGCGCTCAATCGCAAAATAATCTGAAGCAGATTGGATTGGCCATTAACAATATCGGTGGAACTTACAATACGCAGATTCCTCCGTCGTATGGAAGTTTTCCCGCGAACGGTCCCTTCGGCTCGATCTTTGATTTTATGTTGCCGTACATCGAGCAACAGAATTTGTACAATCAATATAATCCAGGCTCCGGCGGGTATTTCGGTGGTCTCAGCGCCAGCGGTACTCCCAACCCCGTCGCCGCCACGGTTAAGACCTACGTCGCTCCCGCCGATTCTACCAACAACACCAACAGCCTGCCCGGTTTGACGAGTTATGCTTCCAATTACTTGCTGTTCGGCTCGGCAGGCGCTTCGTTGCCGGCGTCCTTTATCGATGGAACCTCGAACACGGTTATGTTCATGGAGCGCTACGCACAGGCCAATCTGTCCGGCACGCCGACACAACATTATTGGTCGTCGATCAACAATTATATCGTGGCCACGGGAACGTCGGGTTATCAAATCGCTCCGCCCCCCAGCGGCGCGATCGACGGGCTACCGCAAGGCTGCTCCACGGCGGCAATGATGGTGGGGCTCGGCGACGGCAGCGTGCGCGCCGTGACCAACGGTGTCAGCACCTACACTTGGTATCTCGCTTGCAGTCCGAACGACGGTTTGCCCATGCCGAGCGATTGGTAATCCGAACACCACGGAATCATTTCGGTCTTCCAGGCATGGCGCGTCTTCGACGCCTTGTGCCGGACCTTCTGTCTCCCCCTCCTCCTCCACCACCGACCCGTTCCCTCCACATCAACCGAGAGGGAACGGGTTCTCCTCATTTTACATTCGATGGGCAACCCGTGCCAATATCGACGCCAAGACCTATCCACGACGATCTTGCAGGTAGCTTCGCGTATGAAAACGGGCAGCCATTCGACAATGGAGTAGGTGAGGAAATAGACGGCGGCTTCGGGATGAATTCGGTAACGCTCCATGAGGACGATTGTAGACTCAAGCCGGCTTATCATCAACAGACAATAACGAGTGTTTGAGGAGGAGAGGAGACCTTCGGTCGGCAGGAGTGGCACGGCCAGAAGACCGTGCCACAACGGTCTGAAACGTCATTGTGCGGAAGTTCACTAATGCAATTTGAAAAAGCGCCAGGGGCTTCGCCCCTGGACCCCAGGTTGACCTCTCTGCCCGGCTGCGCCTTCCGCTCCGGCGCGGCGGGCTACGACTCCGCTCCGCTTCGTCTCCGCCCACCGGCCTACGCTTCAGGCTCCGCTCACCCGGCTTGCTTTACTTGGCTCCCGACGGAACTGCGAGGACGCGGAAGCCCAAGAAGTTGAGGCGATTGCCCGGCTCGAACCTGTACCGGTACGACGCCGTGCAGCTCCCAGCGAGGCCGAACCAGCTCCCGCCCCGAACCACGCGGGAAGAACCTTCGAGGCTCGATGTCCACTCCCACACGTTGCCGTGCAGGTCGTAGATACCTAGCGGATTGGGGAAATACAATCCCACTTCGCTGGTGGCTTGCAAATACGGCCCCTTGGAAGCCGAACCCATAGGATGGTTGCCGTCGAAGTTGGCTTGCCGAGACGAGAGGTCGTTCGTGGGAACGGAGGTCAGGTCGCTCTTGGACCGCGCGAAGTAGAAGTGATATGCGCTTTCAGCCTGAGAAATAGGCCCACCTCGACAAATGTATTCCCATTCCTCTGCGGTCGGCAAGCGGTACATAAGTCCACCGGCGGCTAGCCGGGAATTCAGCTTCTGGAGAAACTCTTGGACATCGTCCCAAGAAACTTGCTCGACCGGATGCCGGGGTTGCCTGCCGAAATGGCTGGGGTTGTTGCCGTTGCCCACAACGGCTTGCCATTCGGCTTGCGTGACGGGGTATACCCCACACCACAGACCCTTCGCCAAAGTGAATTCCTGGGTTCCCCGCTTAGCGCCACCGCCGCCCAGCCAGCTTTGCCCCGGTGGTACCCAGGCGAATTTCATTCGCAGCGCTTCGGTCAACGGCACTTCGATGGTGTCGCCGATCTTGCCGCCATGCACTCGCTCTCCTTCCGCATTGGTTGCCGGAACCGGCCGGGACGATGGCAGCACACCGGCGGGAAGTGCCGGTGCTGGTTCGATGGTATCTTTACGAGGAGATGCCAGGGCTTCGGCCAACGCCAGAGCATCGCGCGGCCGTTCCTGCGGGTCGTCGTCCCAGCAACTTTCCAGCAGATCCAAGACCGTATCGGACAAACCGCAATAGGCCAAACGCTTGCGCCATTTGCCCGCTGGACGCTCCGCTGCCAGGTCTGCCAGCAACAACTGGTAGCCGATGACACCCAGCGCATGGACATCGTCGCGCACGTCCGCTTTCTGTCCTTTTTTCTGCTGCGGCGAAGCGTAGATCGGCGTATGCGCTCCGCGATACGTTGCTCCCAGGCTCAGGCTCGGCGTCGAGAGGGTCGCTTGGCGAATCCCCTGTTCGGCAGCGACGTGGCTGATGCCGAAGTCGGTGATGCGCAGCAAACGATCTTTGGTGAGCAGGATGTTAGCAGGTTTGAGGTCGCGGTGTATGATCGGCTGCGGCAAACGATGAAACCGTCCGACGATGTTGGCCAAGACGCGAAGAATAGCCAATGCTTGCTTGGCGCGTTTAGGCCCAGCGGACTGTTGGAGATGGCGAATCACGCCGGCGAGATCGCCGCCGGCAACGTAATCGTAGGCCAACCAGGGCGATTCGCCTTCCAGATAGGCATCGACCAACGGCACAATGCCGTGTTCGTTCGCCTTGACCCTTGAGCTTTCGGTCATCACACGTTTGACGATCTCGCCTTCGTGTCGCAACAGCCGTTCGCGCCCGATAGGATCGAGACAGAATTTGACGGCTCGGCACTGGTCCAGGAAAGTGTGTCGTACCAGCCATACTTCTCCGAAGCCGCCCGAACCCAACAGTTCCACGAACCGCCACTGCGGAGCGTGCGGCATGGCGTCGTCGATCCGAAAACGCGGCGCGCGTCGGGGCAGTAGTCCGGCCAGTTGAATGGGGTCAGCCAGATTCATGGTCACCGGCACGGTGGTGCCGCTAGGGTCTTGAGGCCGCCGGAGCGACTGGCGAGCCACGCCGGGGATTTGTGACAGGTAGGCTTCGATTTGATGAACCTCGTCCTCGGATCGGCCCGCGCCGACCTCCCGAGCGATCTGCCGGGCCTCCGCGCGAATCTGTTGCATGTCCGCCTGGACGACTTCCTGGAGATCGGCCGCCACCTGCTGTTCGCGCTGGATCTGTCGATAACGTTCGATGGCGTTGGCGGCCACATCGTAGACTTGTTCTCCGAATGGGACGAGTCCCATCAAGCCACGCATCCCTTGAGCCGCGAGTGCCTCGCCGACGCAACGCAGAAACACCATCATGGGCAACCTCGACGGTTGGGAGAGAGGAGAATTAGTTGTTACGATATTCGTCGTACAACGTCCGACATTTTATTGGGACAGCAAAAAATCTCAAGGGACTCTGCAGCCGGTCGGAGTAGACGAGGCTCGGAATCGGTCGGCAAGTGAAGCGAGAATTAGAAAGGAGATTGCAACACTCGCCGCGCTCAAGTTTTAAGAATCCCTCGCCGTCTCTTTGTTGCGGGGGTACGGTCCCAAAAAATTGTCTCCGTTAAAGTGGATCATATGGTCGGGAAATTCCGCGATCCAGACTTCCGACTCCCACACTATTTCCGAGGCGTACTTTTTGAATCCCGCGAAATCCATGAAAGCCGTAACGTAAACCCGCCGCGCGGGGCAATCCTTCAGCATGGATTCGAGTTCCGCGTGACGCTTTGGCGAGACCGGCCCGTGTGTCGTGACGGCCTCGACCAGAAAGATCCACCCACGTCGCTCGTCGTACAAAACTACATCGGGCAGTTTGTCGTGATTCATTTCGGGGATATTCAAGGCATTCAAAGTTTCCGAAGCGGCGACCAAGCGTTTCTGAGCGGTGTCACCCAAGTAGGCGACCACGGAGCCTTGAGCGAACCTCGGCGCGAATTCTTCCACGATGAGCCGTTGCAGTTGATTGTGAAGGCCAGGAGAAAGTTTGACTTTGGTGCCATCGGGGAGGGTGACGGGCACTTTGAGGCGATGGCGTGCCCGCTCGTATGCTTGTGTGAGACTGCCGTGACGTTTCACAAATTGCTCGCACTTTTTCGAGAAGGCACGCGTTCCAAACGAGCGAAGAACGGTTACGG
This sequence comes from Planctomycetota bacterium, assembly GCA_021781415.1. Classification (GTDB taxonomy): domain Bacteria; phylum Planctomycetota; class Planctomycetia; order Gemmatales; family Gemmataceae; genus JAJPHU01. Next base: position 6,456 of record JAJXWW010000126.1, on the reverse strand, counting down.
CTTCGTCGGTGAGTTGGTATCTCGTCTCCCCGCTGTTGGTCGGTCTCTTGGGATCGTCGGGATTGCGGTCGATCACACGAGCTTGCTCAAATTGATGCACCGTCTGACGACGGATCGTCTCTCGACTATTGGCGGCGTACTCCTTGCCATATTTCTCTTTCATCCATGCCATAATGTCCCAAATACGATGCAAGGGTCGTGCCGTGTCGGACCAGGAGTCTACTTCGGATAACCCTGCCAACGCCAGCAGCGTTAGGCAAGAGCGCTCATTTTGCTGCGGCTTGGGGAGACCGAGACATTTAAGGATCTCTTTTGCGTCCTCGCGTTTGCTCATGGGGAAGCCTCGCACAGGTCCTCAATCAACTTCATGGGAAGGTCAAGGAATTCGCCGACTGTCCTCTCAATGGTTTGAGGGGTTCGGTCGCGGTTCCGTGCTATCGCCCGTCCGATTTGCCGAATCGTCTCGATACAAGGAACCGGCATGGCCCGGATCTCCGCCGCATTGACCTGCGTGTTGCCGCTGACGGCCCGGAAAAAACGATCGACCAACACCGAGTTGAATAACGCGGCGAGGCCAAGAGATTCCTCTGGGGAGAGTTCGCCGTCTGGCTTGGAGATGTAGTTTAAGTGGTTCTCCAGTCCAATAAACGGCGAATACGAGTCCTTGCTTTCGAGGATACCGGCCACCAACCGCCTTCGCTCCTCTTTTGCGGTAAACCGTTTCAGCAGTACATACCGTTTCGCCGGCACGAGAAGTCGGCTCGACTCGTTGCTGACGACAATGTGCATCGGCTTACCGTTCTTCGAGGGGAAGCGCGTCACGAAGGGACGAATATTGTGCATCCATAGAAGCGGTGCCGTGTTGTCGAAGGGTTGGCGACAGAGGAATTGCGTGGCTCGGAAGGCTACCACGGGTCCAGTGGAGATTTTGAAGGGCAGGTCTCGAAACCGATGGGGCAGATTGTCCACCTCTTCCAGAATCTGTTGTTCGAGTGCGCTAGCCGCCACCCGAATCACCCGATCGCCAGAGCCGTCTTCGATTACTCTTCGATAGGGAAGAATCTGTCGATCTACGTTTTGGAAGTCTCGCCCGCGGCTAGAGGAGAGCGACACTTCACTCGCCTTGCCCGCCTTTTCCCCCAAGAGGATGACGTTTTCCTGCAGAACCTCGTCTTCCCGAAAAGCATCCATGCGCGACTCAAAGACGTGGATTCGCCGTACCGTCATCCTCTCGAAGAACCACTTACGGAACCGCTTGAAGTACAGGCCGTTGAAGTAACTCCGGGGCGTGATGGCGACCAATTCGCCCCCGTCTCGAAGGAGATCGGCGGCAACGGCCAGGAAGAAGGCGTAGACGTTCGGTTGGCCGCTGACGATATGCTCCATCGCTCGTGCGCTGGCTGAATCCTTCCTCACTTTGAAGTAGGGCGGGTTCATGATCGCCAAATCGAAGGAGTCCGTGGAACCTGCTGCAAAGAGCGAAGGTTGAGCGTGTTCCAGAACGAAATCTCCCGTCTGGACCGTAAACTCCATTTTGTGCCCGCCATTGCACAGCGCCTTGCGGCAAGTTTCCATAGTGCGCTGTAGGTGTACCTCAAGTCGCGGGTCGTTTTCCCACAACTCGAAGACGAGGCGGGTGGGATTCTTCTGTTGCAGAACCCTCTGGCACACAGCGGCGGACAGAGTGCCGACGCCTGCACCAGCATCAAGGATGCGCAACGGTCCAGGTCGGATCCGCGTGAACATCCCCGCCATGAAGTCGGCGATGGAGGGGGAGGTTCCGAAGTGTCCCCGCTCTTTCCGCGTGCGAGACGAAGTAGTGGAGTCAAATTGCCGCTGTTGCTCGGCGGCAAGCCGAGTTAGGTTATCAATCATCGGCTCTCCATCCGCACTATCGCCGAAGAATTCATGAGGGCGGTGGCTCGATCAACCACCGCCCACGTTATTTCCTTCTCTCTACAACAGCGCCTTCGCTGCCTTGACGATGTGGGCTGCGTCGATGCCGGCGGCGTTCATCAGTTCCGCGGGAGTGCCGGAGCCGGGCATGCCTTGCACGCCGAGCTTGACCACACGCGGCAGAGCGCCCTCGGCGGCGTAGGCTTCCAGCACGGCGTCGCCGAGGCCGCCTTCGGGCCAGTGGTCTTCGACGACGATGACTTTGTTGCCGCACTCTTTCGCCGCTTGGGCCAGGGTTTTGCGGTCGATCGGTTTGACGGAGTAGGCGTCGATCACGCGGATGGCGATGCCCTCGCCCTTGAGCGTGTCGTATGCCTTGAGCGCTTCGTGCAGGGTGATCCCGGCAGCGACGACGGCGACTTTGTCTCCAGACGATTGCTTGACGACTCTGCTGCCGCCGATGGGGAATTTCTCGCCGGGGGGATAGAGGATCGTCGTCTTCTCGCGCGTGGTGCGGATATACGAGACACCTTTTAAGTCCACCATTTGCCCCAACAGTTGGGCCGTCTGATTGGCGTCGGAGGGATAGAGGACGGTGCTATCGCAGACGGCGCGCATCATGGCCAAGTCTTCGAGAGCCATTTGCGAGGGGCCGTCTTCGCCGATGCTGACGCCGGCGTGCGAGCCGCTGAGATGGATCGTCGCGTTGGAGACGGCGGCCATGCGGATTTGATCGTAGGCGCGCGTGAAGAAGGCGGCAAAGGTCGAAGCGAAGGCGCGTTTGCCCAAGACGGCGAGACCGACGGCCGCTCCAAGCACTTGTTGTTCGGCGATGAACATCTCGAAAAAACGATCCGGATAGGCTTTTTTGAACTCGTCGGCGTGCGTCGAGTTGGACACTTCGCCGTCGAGCGCGACAACATCGCCGCGCGCCGCCCCGAGAGCGACGAGGGCGTCGCCGTAGGCTTTGCGCGTCGCTTCCTTTTTGCCGACTTCGTAGCTGGGTAATTTCAACGGTTGCGGCGCGGATTGCGGCGCGGGTTGCTTGTCTTCGGGCTTGGGCGAAGCGATCACGATATGGCGCACGCCGCCGAGTTCGGCGAGGGCGGCCTTCTCCATGTCCGGCGGCAGCGCCTTGCCGTGCCAGCCGTCTTTGTTGGCGATCTGCGAGAAGCCGTGGCCCTTTTCGGTTTTGGCGATAATGCACGTCGGTTTATCCGTTTGATTCAGCGCTTCGGCGTAGGCTCGTTCGATGGCGTCGAGATTGTGGCCATCGATCTCGATGGCGTGCCAACCGAAAGCGCGGGCGCGGGCAGCATAGGCCGGGCCGTTCCAACCGAGATCGGTCTCGCCGCGCTGGCCGAGACGATTCATGTCGAGAATGCCGATTAGATTGTTCAGCTTGTAATGCGATGCCTTGTCGAACGCCTCCCAAATCGAGCCTTCGGCCATTTCGCTGTCGCCGAGGACGACCCAAACGCGATAGGGGAGCTTATCGAGATACTTGCCGTTGAGGGCCATGCCGACGCCGATGGGCAATCCCTGACCGAGCGAGCCGGTGGCGACATCGACATAAGGCAGAACGTGCGGATTGGGATGTCCTTGCAAGCGGCTGCCGAGTTTGCGCAGCGAGAGAAGCTCTTTCTCGTCAATGGCCCCGGCGGCTTTGTACATGGCGTACAAGAGCGGGCAAGCGTGGCCCTTGCTGAAGACGAGCCGATCGTTCTGCGGTCGGTGCGGATTGGCCCAATCGAAGCGCAGGTGTTTGGTCATCAGCACGGCCATCAGGTCGGCGGCGGACATCGACGACGTGGGGTGGCCGGAGCCGGCGGCCGTCGTGCAACGAATGCTGTCGACGCGCAATTGAGCGGCCAATTCTCGCAAATCGGACATGAGATTTCTCCTTAGACGGTGACAAGGCGTTGACGGACAGATTCCAAACGACGGGCCGGTGAAAGACACATCATCGGCTCGGCGGACGGAGAGCGGCGACCGTCTTCCTCATCATATGGTTCGAGGCGAGTGTCTTCCGCATCGGACGGTGAAATTCTTGCGTTTGCATCACAGCGATATAAAACAGCTTCGCCCGCCGCGCGGTGCGGCGAACGAGCAGGCTCGGAGGATAAACATGAACGCATGTCGAATCGTTTGTGCGATCCTGTTCCTGGCGGGAAACCTCGCCGTGGGGCAGGCGGAGGAGTCGAAGAAAGAGGGCGTCAAGCTCACCGACAAGAACTTTCGTCAGATCAGCACGACGTTTCTGAACGACCCGGCAAACAAATTCGCCCCCAATTGGTCGCGGTTGATCGTCCTGTTCGTGTTGGAATCGAAGAGCGTCGAGGTCTTGCTCGGCAAGGACGAATGGACGTGGACCGGCTTGGAGGGGGAGCATCCTCACGCAACGCTCTTGCTCGCGGGGTATGCCTCTGGAAACATCTTGTCGCAGATGAACTCCGGCGTCAAGCGCAACGACCGCTATTCCGGCCTGCTCACCCTCTTTCGGGTCTACCGGACGCTGCGCGAGACGGACATGGAGTTCAAGCAAATCGAAGCCATCGATAAATTGCTAAAGATGCACAAAGAGAACAAACTGCTGGCGCACCTGCAAGAATTAGACACGAAAAAGCCGGAGAAGCTCTCGCCGGCGGATGAGGCGATACTTCGCAATCTCATTCGTATTCGATGAGGATTGAGAGACCGCGCTAACGCACCGGATTATCCGGGGAGCGAAGCGCGGCAGCCCGCGCTCCGCTCCGCGTCGCGGCTAACCGAGGTTATTGATTTTTCGTATCGTCTTTCGAGAAGCGATCGTTCAACGCTTCCGCAATATCCTTGGAGATGTCGATACCCTTGCCCTCGTACATGGGGATTAACGAACCGGTATTCAATTTGCGGGCAATGTTTTTCGCACCCATGTAATCTTCCTTGGTTGTTGCGTCGTTGTAGTGCATGACGAGATCGAGTCCGCGATCGGCGGCATAGCGATTGACGGCGGCGTAGACATCCATATAGATGGTTCGCATGGCGTCATCGCTTCGCTTGTCCAATTTCAATTTCACCTCGGCGGCCATATCCGCGAGTTTACGTTGGATGTCCCGGACTTCGGACTCGACATCTTGTGGCGCATCCTCATCCTCTTCGCTTTCTTCTTCTGCCTTATCTGGCTTCGCCGCCGGTCTTTTCGCGGTTTTGTTTTTCGATTCGGGGGTCTCCAAATAATCGGGCAGCGCGATGGAAGGCGGAGAAGCCGGCGTCCGCGTAGCGTGTTGCTTTCCTTCCAATGCGGCTTGCGGATGCAATTTCTCAAGCCGCGCCCGCAGCTTCGCCTCGTGCTTTCGATACGGTTCGACGACTTCCATTATTTCTTTTTGGAATTGCTTGTACTTGTCGTAGTTCTTAACGACGTAGGCTAGGTTGAACGTGCCGATTCGTGTGCGCGGCGCGGGTCTCTTCGCCTTACTCTCGGCCCACGAACGGCCCACGACGACGACAATCGCAACGGCAGCAACGAGACAACCCCAACGCAACAGGGACTTCATGCTTCCTCTCCTTGGAACTCATTTCCATGAACGTGCCACACATATTGGTCTGCCCATGCAACTCGGCGCGAGATTACTCGAGCCCGACTCGTGAGGGACTCACATATTACGATTTATTCCGGTACTCGCGATTCAGCTGGTCGGTAATTTCTTTTGAGATGTCGATGCCGGGCGCGGTGGTCATCAATTCGAGCGACCCGTCATTCATTTTTCGCGAGATGTTTTTGGAACTGAATAATTCGCTACGGCCGATGGCATCGTTGTAATGCAGTACCAAATCGAGATCGTGTTGGAGGGCATGGCGTTCCACGACGCGAGCCACATCGAGGAAGACTTCTCGCATGAGTTCATCGCTGCGTTGGTTTAGTTTTTGTTGCACTTCGGCACGCAGATCTTCCTGATCTCGTTGGATTTTTTTCGCCCTTGCCTCAAGCTGTTCCTTTTTCTTGGGTAATTGTGCGGCGGTCTTCTCGGAATCGTTGGCATGTTGCATCAGTTCTTGTGCTTCTTCGCGGAGCTTGGCCATTTTTCGTTGCAGCGCTGCATCCCGTTGCTGAAACGGCGCGGCAAGATCTCGGATTTCCTCTTGTAGGTTGCGAAACTTGGTGTAATCGCGGATAGTTCGGGTAAGATTGAGGCAAGCGATTCGCGTTTGTGGTTCGGCGGGCTTGTCGTCTTCATCGTCGGCGACTAACCGACCGATGCCGACCGGCGCGGCCAAGACGACGACAAGGCCGCACGTCCAGAGCGTGGCTCTCATGTTCTCCTCCTTGAGACGAATCATCCGGGGCAGTCGTTGCCCGTTTGACTCGCGAGTCGAGAGCAGTCTACTCTTTTTGCGTCAACGGCGTCAACGCGAGTGAGGCGCGCGCAAACACCCGGCGGGGAGAGCAGCCGGGTGTTCGTGGTTTGGAGCGACTACGCTTGCAATTTCCATGGCCCGCGCCGCGGACGCGACAACATGCGATTGGCCTCGGCATCGTCGAATCGATGCTCGCTCGGATCCCATTTGAGTTTTTTG
>JAJXWW010000218.1 GCA_021781415.1 Planctomycetota bacterium | reverse complement strand
TCATCCGCTGGTTCGCTGGCGTATTCACGGGCCGCTCACGAGCGCACCCCACCTGCATCTTCGAGAATCTTGATGATGCGCTTACTACCAGGCCGCAAGGAAGGCGTACTCTCGATCATCGTGATAACTGTTTGCCCGTTCGGGTCGCGATCATTGGGATCCGCCCCCCTCGAAATCAACAATCGAAGCATGTCTTTGTACTTGTGAACCGCGGCAAATCGGAGTGGGGCGAGGCAATCGCCGGGCGATGCGTTGATGTCCGCGCCCGCAGCCAAGAGGGCCTCCACTATTAAGATCGCGTCGGCCTCGTTGTTGTAGGCATAGCGAACGGCCAAAGGGAGCGGGGTGCGACCGAACTCTCCCGGCTCGTCTGGATCAGCGCCTTGAGCGAGCAACTCGCGCACCCTAACGAGATTGGTGTTGCTGGCGGCTCGCACCAATGCCTCGGCTCGTTTGGGATCGGCCATCGTGAACCTCAGCCAGCGAACAAATTATTCTACACCTTTCAGCTACCTATCTTGGCAAGGCGTTGTGGCGCTGTCAAGCAAAATGCCGTTCTATTCTTCGACGATTCCACGCGGCTTGCACTGCCGGAGCAAATCCGCAAGCCTTTGAAGTGCCGTCACTTACAACAATCGATTCTTTTTTTCTCCTACGGCGCTTCACCTGGGTTAACCATACCCCAAACTGCTCGCCCCCGACCGCCTTGCTGCTGGCAGTCGCCGTGTCGGCTCACGCTTTCACGACCGTCCCTTACGGGAAGAGGTTACCTTGTCCCACGGGCTTCAGACACCGTTGCCTGCCGTGGTGGAAAACCCTTGACGGAACAAGGGGTAACAGCTATAAACCTCCTTATATCATAGTGTTACAGCTCATGAAGAGACTTCCGAGTCACAACAACGGGTTCTTCGAGGCGATAGAAACGATTGGCTAGGAGACTTTCGACCGTCAGCACGAGAAGGACGGTCATCATGAGCCAGGGCAGCAGTTCTATTGGAGGAGGACTGATCCCCGCGAGCGCCTCCTTCAAGTTCATGGTACGGCCTACTTGCAGCAGCGTATCCTTGCCCAGTACCGTTTCGATCTCCTCCGGAGGCACGCGCTCCAAGTCGCTCTCTTCGGGCCTGACGTTGAGACTGCATCCGGCGACGATGGCCTTGTTCGCGTCGCGGACGGCATAGTTGCCGGGCGTCGTCGCCTGCGGCAGCGACAATTGCGCTTCGCCCTCGTTGGCTTTGACGTTCGTTTCGGCGACGGCAAGCCCCGGCCCATCCAGCATATACGGAGGCAAAGCCAACGACGACGGCATGGGAACGCGCGGCACTTGTCCGCAGAAATAGTTCAACTCCGGCCTCGTCGATTCACCGGTCAGGTAGCGGAGGATCTGATCCTCGAGAACGAGGCCGAAGGATGAATCGGTCCAATAGTTGTGCCAATCGCGCGTGCGATCCAACGCGCGCGCGTCCATCGGCGTGGCGAACAACAGCACCCGGCCGCCCTCGACCGCGCGCTCCAGCAAAGCCGGGTGATGTTCGCGGTCCTCAAAGGTCGCCAACACGAGGGCATCCTTATCGATGGGCGTCGCACTCCAAAAGGCGTTGACGCCCGGCCACGATTGCGGCTTGCCGAAGTCCGGCTCCGCATTGTGAATCGCTCGATGGAAGAACGCGGGGATGGGGTGCTTCGTCGAAAAACTCGACCAGCGTAGGAGCGGGCGATCCGGCGGAGTCGTTTCGATGCGCTGCAGCGCGGCGGGCAACAATCCGACTTTCGTCCCTTCGTCGTCGAACTGTTGGAGGCGCGGGATCATCTCCTCCCCTCCGGGGATCAACACCAGCCCGCCGCCACCGCGAACGTAACGGGCCAGTTTGTCCCACAAGCTCGCGCTTGGCACGATCTGAAACACGCTGACGGCGGGGTAGTCGTGCATCGCCTTGTCGTCCAATTTCTCGACCTCGGCGGCGGTTCGGATGTCGCACTCGAAGCGCTTCCCCACGCTCATGGCCATTTGCCACGCTTTCCAGGGGATCGGTCCCGCGCCGGCGGGTTGGTCCTCGACCACGGTAAGCACCTTGCGACGCGGCTGAATCTGAAAGGTGGCGTAACCCGTATTATTGAACGGCAGCGCGTCTTCCGTCCGATGCTTCACCGCCGCTTGATACGTCGCCGTGCCGTCGCCGATTCGCGGCTTCGGGGCTTCACTCTCGAAGACGACGACGCGCCCTTGTCCGGCGGCGAGCTGAATCGCCTTCTTCATCGGCGGGATCTCCGCGTCGGATTCGAGTTGACAGATGAGTTCCGTGTCGAAGTCGGCTCCGACGGCGCGGAGGGTAGCCCGTACTTGAAATCGTTCTCCCGGAGCGATAGGAAGAGGAGAGATTTCCACTTTCTCCACGGCCAAATCGTTCGGATTCTCCGCGCCGACATCGACGAACAAGGCGCGCATGTCGGCGGGCATCGCTTGAGGACCGGCGTTCCGATCCCAGGAGGCGCGCGCGCGATCGGAGAACAGATAGACAAAGCGAGGCGGCGGATCGTCGCCTTCGCCGAGTTTTTCCAAGAGTCGCGCGGCACGGTCGAGTTGCCGGTTGAGCGCGGCGTTGGCCGGACGGACGTGCAAACCGTCGAGGCGCGTCTGCGTCCGCGCCGGCGACAGCCATTCGCCACCGCCCTCGCCGGCGTCGTCGCCGCTGTCGAGCAAGACAATTTGGCTGGCCGAATCCATCTCGTTGAGAAGTTCGCGGGCGCGCTGCTTGGCTTCTTCCAAGCGCGTGCGTCCGGCGGCATGGTATTCCATGCTGGCACTGGTGTCGAAGATCAGCACGGCGGCGATGGGCCGTTCGTTGCCGAACAGCGCGCCCAGCCGTTCGGCGGCCACGCGCGGCCGCGCCAGCGCTAAACACAACGCCGCGATGACGGCCATGCGCAGGAGCAACAAGAGGAGATGTTGCAAACGCAGTTTTCGGCGATTGCTCAAATGGCGCTGACGCAGAAAGCGAAAGGCGGGGAATTGCAAATGCCTCGGCTTCTGCCGCACGACCAAATGCAGCAAGACCGGCAGACCGACCAGCAGCAATCCGCCCAGAAGATAGCCGTGGATAAAGGTCATGCGGCGTTCGTCCCTTCGTCGGCGGAGCGGATCTGATAGACCGATTCGGATTCTTCCAGGCTCCAACACTCTTGGGGCGAGGTCGCGAAGACTTGCGAAAAGTTGCGAATGATGCCTAAGAGAAGGCGAAGGATGAAACAAAGACTCGCCGAAATGTAGATCATCGTGCCGATCGGTCCCATTGGCACAACCAGAGCCATCCCTCCCCCCCAGACAAGGAGAAGGAACCAAAGCGTCACGATAATGCAAGTGATGCCAACGAACGGCGCGGCGTTGATTTTCCCGTGGGTTGGCGGCCAAAAGCGCTCGGCGCGCGCGACGTGGGGAGCGCGCCCGAGCCAGATGCGAACGCCGTTTCTCCGCGCCGACCACAGCGCGAGGTGGGTGATGGGAAAGGACAGTCCAAACCCAATCATCGCCGCGGCCAGCATTCCTTCGAGAACCGGCGAGAACCCATTGTTGACCGGCGGCCGGCGCGCGGCTTGGTCCAACAACACGCCGAATAAGCCCATCGCGATCATCGTCAAGGTGGCCATGATAGCCGTCTTCCACAGACCGTAACTCAGGTAAGCCCAAAAGCACGTCCGTCCGCGCCAGCGGTCGGGATCGACGCGGCGCAGCCAGAAGGCGGCTCGCACATCGACCCAACCAAACTTGGCGCAGGCGACGAGCGCGCCGAGTCCCGGCTGCGCCGTGATCTCGTACAGCAGCCAACCGGCCGCGATCAACATCGGCCAACTTAGATGCACTCGGCTCATCCAGCCGCGCCGTTCGGAATCGTTCGCTCGCTCGTCCATTCCGACGCCCCTCCTCCCAATACCTTGGTGGAGCCGACTCCGAACGCTATTTTACTCGATGAGACCGGAAAAACGCTACGTCTGGTCGATTGCTTTCCAATCGAACCGGCAGGTTCCGAAGTCGTTTCCTCCGTAGAATAACATGGGCGGAGAATGCGCCGTATTTTACCCCTTAAGGAGTCCACCATGTATCCGAGTCTTTCGCTCCAGGGTTTATGGGATCGCCTCGGTCGCCTGCCGGAAGACGTGCAAGAACTCGCCGCCGGCTTGGCCTCGAAGCCGCGCGAGTGGTGGCTTCATACCTATCCATTTCCCCTCGTTAATGTGTGCGAACGGGACGAAGCCATTCACATTGAAGCCGAAATGCCGGGAGTGGATGCCGAGAATGTCGAAGTGCTGTTGACCGCCGGAACCGAGTTGACGATTCGAGGCGAACGCGCGTCCGCCGGCGACGCCTCCGGTGCTTGGCACAGTCGAGAACGCGGCGCGGGTCGCTTCCATCGAACGCTGAGGCTGGCTGTCCCCGTCGAGGCGGAGAAGGCGCAAGCGCGGCTGGAAGCGGGAGTGTTGCGCCTCGTTCTTCCCAAGGCGGCTCCGTTCCAAACGCATCGAATTCCGGTGCGCGGAAGTAACGAAACGGCCGCGCAAGCCCAATAGGATGCCTCTACGAACCGGCGGGGCCATCCGGATACACATCGGGCAGTTGGTTGTGTTGCAGACGCCCATCGACCGCCGGCGGTTTGCCCGAAGAACTGCTGTCCTCGTCCTTCTTGCCCTGACCCTGCGCCTGACGGAACAGGCTTTCAACTTCTTGCGAATTGAGTTGTTGCGTGTACTCGTCGGCGGGCGCTTCCTCGACCACATCGGGACCGAGATGAACGCTGAAACGAAAGTGCGCGATGCCGATCTGATCGTTCGGCAACAGCGCGGCCCGCCGAACGCGCGTGCCGTTCACGCGCGTGCCGTTGGTGCTGCCGAGATCGCGTAGCAGGAGAAGACCGTCCGTCTTGACGAGTACGCAGTGCATTTTCGAGACGCTTTTGTGTTCGAGGCGCACGTCGCAATCTTCCTTGCGTCCCAAGATAATGAGATCTTTGTCGATGTTGATTGGTGAACCACCATCGAGCGGCAGCAATTGGGCACGCATGGGATTTCCCGACAAGATGAGCGACGGGGAGATTCTCTCTTCCTCAAACTCTAATTTATACCCACTCCGAGGCGCTGGGGAAAGGCAAGACGCGCCGTGAGACTCAATGTCGCGCGGCGCGTCTTCGTGTTTCTCGTTGCAATTGCCACAATCGTCACGCGGTTCCGAACTTGTTGGCGTATTCGCCGGAACCGAGCAGGGTCGCCACGATCGCGTCGTTATTCATGCTTCCGCCGGACAAGTCCGAGACGAATGCGCTGAGACTGGTCGGATCGGCGGCTCGTTGGAGGTACGTTTGATAGTCTTGCTGCACCAGGTCGTTCATGAACTCTTGAGTACCGATGATGCCCAGGGCCACTTGAGTCGTGCTTTGTCCGCTGGCCATCGCACCCCCCCAGACGGCCAAACCGGCTGCGTCCACGGGACGATTGAGAAAGTTCTCGTAGAGCGCGTTGAGGAAGCCGGTGTTCGTCCCGCCGCCGGTGGTTTGATAGAACTCGGAGGAACCGGCGATAATGGCCTCTACCGTTTGGATGTTCGTACCCTGCGACATGATCCCGAGGAAATAATTCAGACTGTTGGTATCGACGGCGCGGCCCAACAGCTTTTGGAAGGCATTTTGAATCTCGACGGTGCGATAGGCGCTGGTCTGCTCGATGAGAAAGGCCACCTGAGTGCGCGAGGCGCTAGAGAGTACGTTGCTCCAATAGGTCAGCCCACTCGGATCGATGGGGCGTCCGAGCAGCGCCTCGTACACTTGATTGAGCCAGATTTGATTGGCACTGCCAGCGACCGCGCTGGTGGTTCCGCTGCTGCCGCCGAGTCCATTGCTACTCGTGTAGGTAGCGGTAATGGTATGGCCGCCCGGCGTCAGAGTGGTACTCGTCAGCGTGGCCTGTGCTTGGCCGTTGACGACGGAGACAGCGGCGCTTCCGAGCGTCGTGCCGGTGGTCGTGTCCACGAATGTCACCGTGCCGGTGGGAACGGTGGTGCCATCGGAGGACGCAATCGTCGCCGTCAAAGTCACGGACTGGCTCGATGAGGTGCTGCTGACGCTACTGGTCAGGGTGAGCGTAGAGGTTGCTGTTTCCGGCGGCGTACCCTGATAGGCACCGAGGTCGAGAACATTGCCTCGTGCCACGCCGCGCTGATCGACCGTTGGCATATTAGAGGCCGCCGCTCCGGCCCCCAGCGCCGGACTGCCGGCCAACGGCGACATCGTCGGCGTCGAACCGCCATTGTTGTACAGCAATCCCAGCTGCGGATTGGAGGTCAACGGCGTTCCGTTGGTCGTCGCGCCGTCGATGGTGTTGGTTGCCATGACCAGATTGACGGCGTTCGAGTTGACCACGGCCGCGCCTGCGGTGCTGCTGTTTTCGTCGTTGGTGAGATCGCTGGCGGCAATGGAGTTGGCGAGAATACTGTTGGTGAGGTTGACCGTGGCGGGCACGCCCACCGCCGTCGAACCGGAAGCAGCGGTCGGCGTGCCGTAGCTGAGGTTGTAGACCGCTCCACCCGCTGTGGCAGCGTTGTCGGCAAGGGTACTCGCGATGACATCGACCGTGCCATCGACGTTGAAGACCGCGCCGCCGAAGCCGGAGCCGCCGTTGGTTCCGCCTTGGGCGATGTTGCTGGCCAGCGTGCTGTTGATGAGGGTGGTGGTGCCGTACAAATTGAAGATGGCACCGCCCGCTCCCAGCCCGCCTCCACCCGTCGTGGTCGTGCCAGCGCCTGCGCCGAAGCCTGCCGTGCCGACGGTCCCCGTGCCGCTGCCGCCTCCCCCCGCGCCGAACCCTCCCGCGCCGCCGTTGCCGGTGGTCGATCCCGCGCCGCCGACGCCGAAGTTATTGGTCGGAGCCGTGGCATCGCCGAAGGTTCCGCCGGTGGTCGAGGTACCGCTGCCGCCGCTGCCTCCCTGAGCGGCGTTCTGTTCCACCGTCACGCCATTCAGCGTTAGATTGCCCTGATTGAATATCGCGCCGCCCGCCCCCAGACCTCCTCCGCCGGTACCGCTGTTGCCACCCTGCGCCAATCCGCCTTCCAAGGTCACATTCTCCAAAGTCAGGCTGCCCACCGCCTGTCCCGTTAATTGACCGCCCGAAGCGCCGGCCACTTCACTTCCAGAGACGTAAAAGAGTCGAAAAGGAGTACTCTGCCCCAGCGACGGATCGCGCATCAACACCGCGCCGTTGCCGTCGATGGTGATGTTGCCCGTGATGGCTGGCAGCGCGTTGGGACCGAAAGTGCTGTTGTTGGCGGCGGTGAAATCGTAGGTGCTTTGGGTAAGGTTGATGGTCGTGGCCGCGCCGGATGCGTTGGCGGCCGCGATGTCGGCGATCAAGGTGGCCGTATCCCCGGCTGCCACGGTCAGCGTGTTCGTCGCCGCCGTCGGAACCAGTCGGTCTTCCAATGCCTCCAATTTCAATCGCACGCGCGAAGCCACTTTGCGAGCCGATGCTATGCTTCTTCCTCGCCCAAACAGAGACATGCCAACCTCCCCGCCGCCTGGCGCGGTCGTGGTAAAGCCAATAAAAGCGATGAAATGGGCTGCCGCCGCGATCGTGATGGGTGTTCGGCAAGTTGGAAGCGGCCAACGCGCTCACCACGAAAAGGATCGGTTCTTGAACGGATCTGTCTTGAATCAACTTCTCGACGCAGCGGACAAACGGGTTATGAGGACCAGGGAAGATGCGACGGCCAAACGAGATGGGGGGTTGGATCGTCTAAAGAAGGACGCCATCGGCGAACCGGCAGCGTCAGCTGCCGGGTGAAGTATCTACGCAGCCGGTTCGTCTGACCCGGCAGCTAACGCAGCCGGTTCGCCTGACCCGGCACCTAACGCAGCCGGTTCGCCTGACCCGGCAGCTAACGCAGCCGGTTCGCCGGGGGTGCGGATCTGATACGCTAGAGTCTGGGAAGAGTCGGTGTGCTGAGGAGTGGGATCATCATGCGGCACAATAAACGATGCGCTTGGGGTTTAATGGCACTTCTCGCCCTGTCGTTGAGCGCTGGCCGCTTGTGTGCCGAGGCGAAACCGGCGGAGCTGCCTCAGAAAGCCGAGGCCATCCTGAAAGCGAATTGTCACCGCTGCCACGGCCAGGAGGGGGCCGTGGAGGGCGGGCTAAATTACATCCTCGACCGCGACAAGCTCGTTTCTCGCAAGAAGGTATCGCCCGGTCACGCGGAGCAATCGCCGCTCTACAAACGCATCGCCGCCGGTAAGATGCCGCCGCCCGGCGAACATCCGCGCCCCAGCGCCGCCGATCTGCTGGTTCTCAAACAATGGATCGACGCCGGAGCCGCTTCGACGCACCCCGCGAGCAAGCGCCCCCTCGTCACCGAAGCCGACGTGCAGGAACTGATTCTGGCCGACCTCGACCGGCGCGACCGACGCGCGCGCCGCTTCACGCGCTATTTCAGTCTCGCGCCGCTGGCCAACGCCGGGGCCGGCGACGATGAGTTGGCCACCTATCGCCGCGCCTTGGGCAAGCTGCTCAACGGCCTCTCGTGGCATCCGCGCATCGCGCTGCCCACCGCCCTGGACGCCTCCGGTCTGCTCTTGCGCATCGACCTGCGCGATTATCAATGGGATGCGAACTTGTGGAATCGCCTTCTGGCCGACTATCCCTACGGTGTCGTCCTCGATTCGGCGGCGGCGCGCGCGGTCCTCGTGTCCACCGCCACGCGCATGCCGTGCGTCCGCGCCGATTGGTTTGTCGCCAACGCCTCGCGCGCTCCGCTCTATTACGATCTCTTGCAGCTGCCGACCAATGCCGCCGAGCTGGAACGGCAACTCCGCGTCGATGTCGCTTTAGACGTTCTCCAGGAGCGCGCGGCCCGCGCGGGTTTTAACGGCTCTGGTATATCCAAAAACAATCGCATCCTCGAACGCCACGACGCCCAGACCGGCGTCTATTGGCGTACCTACGATTTCGACGCCGTGCCGCAGAATCTGCTCGAACGCGACACGCTCCTGCCGGATCGACGCAACATCTTCGCCTATCCTCTTGGCCCCGGCTTCGGCGACGCCGGTTTCCAGCACGCCGCCGCCGAGATCATATTCAGTCTGCCCAACGGTCTGCACGGCTACATGCTGGTCAATGCCAACAACGTCCGCCAGGAGAAAGGCCCCACGACCATCGTCAGCGATCCCAAACGCCCCGATCGCGCCGTCGAAGCCGGCATCTCGTGCATGGCCTGCCACGCCCGCGGCATTAACTTCAAAGACGATCAGATCCGCGCGCATGCGGCCAAGAATCGCAAGGCCTTTAGCCGAAAGGACGCCGACGCGATTCGGGCACTCTACATTCCGAACGACAAAATGCGATCCTTAATGGAGGAAGATGCCGAACGCTTTCGCAAGGCCGTCGAGAAGACCGGCAATCGCGTCGAAGGCGCGGAAGTGGTGATGAGCATGACGCTGCGCTACGAATCGGATGTCGATCTACCTTCGTTGGCCGCCGAACTTGGGTTGAAGCCGGAGTACCTGGCGGAGCGTGTGGCGGCTTCGGAGAATCTGGCGCGCAATCTCGGCGCATTAAAAGTGGCCGGCGGGACGGTGGCGCGGCAGGTGGTTGTGCAATCGTTCGCCGATCTGCTGCGCGAGCTGCGGTTGGGAACGCCTTTTCAGGCCGGCGCGGTCGGGCAGATTTTGCCGGACAACACCGGCGAAGTCGATCCGCTGGAGGCGCAGAGCTTTCCCGCCAACGCCGCCGCCGTCTCTCCCGACGGTCGATTGGCCGTCTTCGCCAGCGCCGACAAGACGGTCAGAATTTGGGACGTGGACAGCAACCGCGAAGTACGCCGCTGCATCGGCCACACCGCCTCGCTGTGGTGCGTCGCCTTCTCGCCCGACGGCAAACGTCTCCTCTCCGGCGGCAAGGATGCGACGCTGGGCCTGTGGGACACGGCCACGGGACGAGAATTACGCAAGTTCGAGGGGCACGACGATCTCGTCTCGTGCCTCGCCTTTGCCCCGGACGGCAAGCGCGCCCTTTCCGGCGGCTTCGACGGCGAAGTACATCGATGGGATCTGGAACGCGGCAATTTGCTCGACGACTTCCATTTCGGCGCGGCCGTCAAGCACGTTCACGGCGTCGCCTTCGCTCCGGACGGCCAGCGCGTGCTCGTATGCGCCGATCGTTCGCTCTTCGTCCTCGACGCCGACAGCGGCAAGGTTCTGCACGAGCTGCGCGGCCACACGCAATCGGTCGTTTGCGCCGCGTTCTCGCGCGACGGCAAGTCGATTCTCTCCGCCGGCGACGACGGTACGCTCCGCCTCTGGGAAGCCGACAGCGGCAAACTCGTTCGCTCTTTCGCGGGGCATGAAGGCGGCGTCCGCCTCGTCGTTCTCCGCGACGACGGCCGTTACGCGCTGTCGGGCGGCAGCGACGCCTCGCTCCGCCTCTGGGATGTAATCGGCGGCAAGGAAATCAAGGCATTTCGCAAGCACACCCAGCCGCTCGTCGCCGCTTCCTTCGTGGACGGCGGCCGAGCGACGCTCTCCGTCAGCCGCGATGGCATCGTGCATCCGTGGTCGATTGCCAAGCTGGTCTCTTCTTCCAAGTGAAATCGAGAAAGCTGTCGAAGATCTCATTGTGGAGTTCGATTCGCTGTGCAGCGCTGCTCTCGAATTCTCCCCTCTCCTCGGTACTTAGGGGTGAGGGGTAAGGGACGAAAGGAGACGCCGAAACCACTCGTTTTCACCAAACCCCTCACCCCCGGCCCCTCTCCCCTGAGTACAGGGAGAGGGGAGTAGCGCTGTACTGTTGGCTCTTTCCATTCGCGCATCGCTTGAAATTCATCTTGCTTTAATGGATAATGGAGTAAAGTAACACTGCTCTCCCGCCCTCCTACCGACGCTCACCGAACGAACCATCGGTATTGCCGATAGCCAAAAGGAAATGCTGCGATGATGCGGTTGCGGAATACCCTCCATCCCCTCGGTCTGCTGGCCGGATTGCTGTGTACGGTCGAAATCGCCGCCGCGCCGCCGGATTTCGCCAGGGATGTTGCGCCTCTCATCGGCCGATACTGCGTGAAGTGCCACGGCGAGAAGAAACCCAAAGGCGATGTCAATTTAGCCGCGTTCACCGATACGGATACCGTTCTCAAAAAGCGCTCCGTATGGGAGAGCGTCGGCGACAATCTTCGCTCCGGCGACATGCCGCCCCCCGGCAAGCCGCGACCGAGTGCCGAAGAGATGGACAAAATCAATTCCTGGCTCGACGCCGTGGTCTATCGGATGGATTGCAAGGGGGAGAAAGACCCCGGCAGCGTGACCCTCCGCCGCCTCAATCGCGCGGAATACAACAACACCATTCACGACCTCTTCGGTATTGATTTTCAACCGGCCAACGATTTCCCTCAGGACGATGTGGGCTACGGCTTCGACAACATCGGCGACGTGCTATCGCTACCGCCCTTGCTGATGGAGAAATACCTCGCCGCCGCCGAGAGCATCGTTCGGAAAGTGATGGCCTCGCCGGAAGCGCGCAAGCGATTGTTTGTCGTGACGACGCAAAACGAGGAATCGGCGCGGCAAATCTTGGAGCGATTCGCCGCGCGCGCCTATCGACGGAGCTTGCGGCGCGACGAGATCGAACGGCTGCTCCGCTTTGTGCGCATGGCCGAGAAGAACGGCGACGGCTTTGAGACCGGCATCGGTTTGGCCGTGCAGGCCGTCTTGATCTCGCCGCACTTTCTCTTCCACGTTGAAATGGATCGACTGCCCAACGATGCGCGAGCCGTTCACCCCATCACGGATTTTGAACTGGCGAGTCGGCTCTCCTATTTCTTGTGGAGTAGCATGCCCGACGAGGAGTTGTTCAAGCTGGCGCGCGACAAGACGTTGCATAAGCCGGACGTGCTGGAAAAGCAAGTTCGCCGCATGTTGAAGGATGCACGCTCCCACGCCTTGGTGGACAATTTCGCGGGACAATGGCTGCAATTGCGCAGTTTGAAAGAGTTCAAACCCGATCCCGATCTGTTTCCGCGCTTCGACGAGAAACTCCGCGCGGCGATGCTGAAGGAGACGGAGTTGTTCTTCGAGAATATCGTTCGCGAGGATCGAGGCATCGGCGAATTCATCGACGCCGACTATACTTTCGTCAACGAGCGATTGGCGAAACATTACGGTCTCTCCGGCGTGAAGGGCGAAGAATTCCGGCGCGTGTCCTTGACGGGGACGCCGCGAGGCGGCATCCTTACGCAAGCGGCCGTGTTGTCGGTAACGTCGAATCCGACCCGAACCTCGCCGGTGAAGCGAGGCAAATGGATACTCGAGAACATTCTGGGTACGCCGCCTCCTCCGCCGCCTGCAGGAGTCGAGGAACTGAAAGAGGACAAGGAATCCGTCCTGTCCGGCTCGCTGCGGCAGCGCATGGAACAACACCGCGCCAACCCGAACTGTGCCACCTGCCATCAACGCATGGATCCGCTCGGTTTCGGCTTCGAGAACTTCGACGCCATCGGCGGCTGGCGCGAGCGCGAGGGGAAACACGCCATCGATCCCGCCGGCGTCTTGCCGAACGGACAGTCGTTCAAGGGGCCGGTCGAGTTGAAACGAATACTCAAGACGCGGCGCGAGGCGTTCGCCCGCTGTCTGGCCGAGAAACTGCTGACCTACGCGCTCGGACGCGGAGTCGAACGCTACGACCGCTGCGCCCTCGACGAGATTGTGAAGAGCGCGGCCAAAGAAGATTTCAAGTTTTCACGACTAACGATCGACATCGTTAACAGCGATCCGTTCCAGAAACGGCGCGGCAAAGGGGGCAAGAAATAATGGATAGGCACATTTCGCGGCGCACCGTCTTGCGAGGTTTGGGCACGGCCATCGCACTTCCGTGGTTGGAGGCCATGATGCCGCTCCGCTCGTTCGGCGCAGCCTCTTCCACAACCCCGCCGCGCCGCATGGCGTTTCTCTACGTTCCCAACGGCATCGACATGGCCAATTGGACGCCGGCCGCCGAAGGCGCGCTGACGACGTTGCCGAAAACCCTGCAACCGCTGTTGCCATTCCAGAACGATCTGCTCGTTCTCAGCGGCTTGACGCTGGACAAGGCGCGCCCCAACGGCGACGGTCCCGGCGATCATGCGCGTGCAATGGCTGCTTTCCTCACCGGCAGTCAGCCGCGCAAGACTTCCGGGGCCGATATTCGCGTCGGCATCTCCGTCGATCAATTGGCCGCTCAAAAGGTTGGCAAGACGACGCGCTTCCCCTCGTTGGAACTCGGCTGCGAAGGAGGCAAGAACTCCGGCAACTGCGACTCCGGCTACAGCTGCGCGTACTCTGCCAATCTCGCCTGGCGAAACGAATCTTCTCCCGTTGCCAAGGAGGTCAATCCTCGCCTCGTCTTCGAGCGATTGTTCAGCGTGCCGGGCAAGGGCGACGACAAAGAACGACGCAAGCAGAGCTATAAGCACAGTATTCTCGATTTTGCGGGCGAAGATGCTCGGACGCTCAAAAATCGCCTCGGCGGCCCCGACCAACGCAAACTCGACGAATATCTGACCGGGGTGCGCGAGATCGAACAACGGCTCGTCCGCATCGAACAATCGACGGATGTGGCCGCTCCCGCCGGTACGCCTCGCCCCAGCGGCGTGCCCAAGGATTACCGCGAACATCTGCGTCTGATGGCCGACATGCTCGTGCTTGCCTTCCAGGCGGACCTGACCCGCGTCGGCACGTTCGTCTTCGCCAACGACGGCAGCAATCGCAGCTACCGCGACTGCGGCGTGGCCGAGGGACATCACGACACCTCGCACCACGGAGGCAACAAGACTAAAAAAGAGAAGATTCAGAAAATCAATCAATTTCACATCGAGCAAGTCGCTTATCTGCTCGGCAAGTTGAAGGCGATTAAGGAAGGCGACGGCACGCTGTTGGATCAATGTGCGATCGTCTACGGCAGCGGCATCAGCGACGGCAACCGCCACAATCACGACGACCTGCCGATCCTGGTCGCCGGCAAGGGCGGCGGCACGCTCAAGACCGGCCGTCATCTGCGCTATCCCCGCAACACGCCGCTGATGAATCTCTATCTCTGCCTCCTCGACGGCATGGGCGTCCACGTCGATTCCTTCGGCGACAGCAAAGGCCGCCTGACGGGATTGGATGCGTAATCGGCTGAAATTCGGCGAGCGGGGGGCGTTAGCCCTATGATCCTTCGTCCCCCGTCGCTTTTTTCCACCGGCGCGAAGCGCTCGAAATGATAACGACGTGTGCCGATCCCCGAAATGACCCCACTCATTCTCCTCAATGCCGTCGGACTTACTCCGCGTTTACTCCCGTTCGCGCCGCGCTTGCAGACAGTGGCCCATGCCGGATGGATGCGCCCGCTGCGCGAAGTGCTGCCCGCCGTCACTTGCACGGCTCAGGCGACCCTGTTGACGGGTCAGACGCCGGAGCGCCACGGCATAGTCGCCAACGGTTGGTTGTGGCGCGATACCGGCGAGGTCCGCTTCTGGCAGCAGTCCAATCGTCTGATTCAGTGCGAGCCTTTGTACGTCGCGGCCCGGCGGCGCGCGGCGGAGCGCGGACGCGCGTTCCGCTGCGCCAAGCTGTTTTGGTGGTTCAACCAGGGAGCGGCGGTTGACATCAGCGTCACCCCCAAGCCTTACTATGGAGCCGACGGCAACAAAGCGTTCGGCATCACCGGCACGCCGGAGGGATTGACCGACGATCTCGAACGCACGCTCGGCCCGTTTCCGTTTCCCTCGTTCTGGGGGCCGATGGCGGGGCTGCCGTGTACGCAATGGATCGCTCGATGCGCCGCCGAAGCGCTGCGCCGCGAACGACCGGATCTGACGCTGGTTTATCTGCCCCACCTCGATTACGACCCGCAGCGTTTCGGTCCTCAAGGTTGCGACATGCCGCGCCTCGTCGGCGAACTCGATGCCGCTTGCGCTCCGCTTCTCGACGCCGCTCGATCCGCCGGAGCGCGTGTGTGGGTTGTCAGCGAATACGGCCACATACAGGTCAATCGGGCGGTATTCCTCAACCGAGCGCTGCGCGAGGCGGGATTGTTGACGGTGCGCCGTGGACCGTTCGGCGAAAACCTCGACACGTTCACCAGCCGCGCCTTCGCCGTGTGCGATCATCAGATGGCCCACGTCTACGTCGCCGAGCAAGCCGACACCGCGCGGGTGCGCGAGACGCTGCTCAGCCTGAAGGGAGTGGCCCGCGTTTTCGAGGGCGATGAACGCGAGGAGATCCATCTGCGGCACGAGCGTTCCGGCGAGTTGATCGCGCTTTCGGAACCCGACGCATGGTTCGCCTACCCATACTGGCTCGACGATCGGCACGCCCCGGACTATGCGCGCACGGTGGATATTCATCGCAAACCCGGTTACGATCCATGCGAACTGTTTTTCGATCCGCAGTTATGGTGGCCCAAGGGAAGGGCGATGCGGCGGCTGCTGCAAAAGAAACTCGGCTTCCGCACTCTGTTCGATGTGGTTCCGCTCGATGCCGGTTTGGTGCGCGGCAGTCATGGCCTGGCCGCGACAGAGAGTCAAGATCGCCCCGTGCTTATCGGCGACGGTTCGGCACCGAGCGAGAGCGAGTTGCCCATGACGGCGGTTCACGATCTCCTTTTGCGAGAATTGCTTCCCGATTAGCCGCGACGCGGAGCGGAGCGCGAGAATACCCCCGCGCTCCGCTTCGCGTCGCGGCTAACCGCCGTTGAGTTGCGTTAGGTTCCTCGCCGTGTTGACCAGGCCGACGTGGGTGAAGGCTTGGGGGAAGTTGCCGACGAGTCGGCGCGTTTGCGGATCGTATTCCTCGGAGATGAGGCCCACGTCGTTGCACAAGCCGAGGAGGCGGCGAAAGAGGATTTCCGCTTCTTGTCGGCGACCGCAGAGTACATAATTGTCGGCCAGCCAGAAGGTGCAGGGTAGAAAGACTCCTTCGCCCGGTGGCAGGCCATCGACCTCTTCGCGCGGATTATAGCGCTTCACGAAACCATCGTGCATCAGTTCGCGTTCGATGCAGGCGACGGTTCCGACCATGCGCGGATCGTCGGCGGGTAGGAAGCCGACCAGCGGGATCATCAGCAGGGCGGCGTCCGGTTCCTTCGAGCCGAAATACTGCACGAACGAGTTTTTTGACGTGTCGAACCCTTTGATACATACCTCGCGATGGACGGCGTCCCGGAGCGCGCGCCAGCGGTCGAGCGGACCTTCGAGCTGGAATTTCTCGATGCTTTTCACGGCGCGGTCGAAGGCGACCCAAGCCATGACCTTGGAGTGCGTGAAGTGGCGGCGCGGCCCGCGCACCTCCCAGATGCCCTCGTCGGGATGCTCCCACGCCGTTTCTAAAAAGCCGACGATGACCTTTTCCAGTTCCCACTCGGCACGTTCCGGCTCCAGACCAATCTGCCGCGACAGATACATGGCGTCGAGCAGTTCGCCGTATACGTCGAGCTGAAACTGTTCGTAAGCGCCATTGCCGATCCGCACGGGGCGCGATCCCTCGTAGCCGGGCAGCCACGGAACCTCCCACTCGCTGAGTCGCCGTTCGCCCGCCAGACCGTACATGATCTGAAG
Source organism: Planctomycetota bacterium (assembly GCA_021781415.1). Lineage (GTDB taxonomy): Bacteria > Planctomycetota > Planctomycetia > Gemmatales > Gemmataceae > JAJPHU01. The sequence continues at coordinate 38,440 of JAJXWW010000218.1, read as the reverse complement.
TTGATCGGGACTGCCTGCCGCCGCGCGCAACAGCCATTCGCGCCAGGCGCGGGCTTCGTCTTTTTGTCCGGCGGCCATCAGGGCATGAAGGGTCAGGGTGGCGTCGCGGAGCCAACAGAGACGATAATCCCAATTGCGGACGCCGCCGAGTTGCTCTGGCAACGAAGTGGTCGCCGCGGCCACCACGCCGCCGGTTGGGGCATAGGTCAGCGCTTTGAGCGTCAACAGCGACCGCTTCATCGGCTCGGCCCACGGACCCGTACAATGGCAGCCCTCGGACCACTCCCGCCACGATTTCTCGGTCTTGTGCAGAAGCCTCATGGGATCGCCGGCAGGCTGCCCGTCCCGATGCGAAGGCCGCCACGAGAGCATAAACGGGACTTCTTCTCCTTGAGAAACGGTGAATTCCGCTACAGTGTGATGATTTTCGCCGCGCAGTGGAACCCGGGTACGCAAGCGCAGCGTGTCGGGACCGGCCGTCGCCAAAAGCCCTCCCTCTTCCAAGTGCGTTACCCACGGGACGATGGAACCGTAATCGAAGCGGACGACGAGGTGCATTTTCATCGGCACTTGTCCGCGTTCGCCGCGCACGCAGCGGATCACCACCGGGTGTTCGGCGCGAACGGTCATGCCGTCGATGAGGGTGACGACTCCCTCCGCCGTTTCGTAAATGGTTTCGAGAATCAGAGTACCATCGCGGTAGCGGCGTGAGACGTTCTTGATGGGGGAGGCGGGAGCGATTTGCCAACGGCCATGATCCGGCGTACCCAGCAGAGCGGCGAAGCAAGCGCCGGAGTCGAACCGCGGCAGACACAACCAGTCGATGGAACCGTCTTTGCCAACGAGAGCCACCGTCTCGCAATCGCCCAAAAGAGCGTAGTCTTCAATCCGCGACGCCATTCTCCGTCTCCAGAGCAAGGGATTCTGAGCGCGAGCGAGGATATATGGGTGAACCGAAGGTGCAATTTCGATGCCGGACGCTTCTCGATAAAGGTTCGAGCTTGGCCGACGAATTACCTTTCGGAGCGCGGAGCGACCGAATCGGCTGCCTTCACCGTGGAGCTGGGAGGAGTCGATTCAGCAATTCGGCCCGAAGTGTTTTATCGTTCGAGGTTCGCGCACAAGAGGGCAATCCTTTGACACTGCTTTGCATGGCCATCTATAATCACAGGGCGGATTCGAGAGGCACTCGTTACCCCGTCCGACTGTTCTCGTTGCCGCGCGTGGAGATTCACGACTCGACTTGCCACGGTGAGGTGCCGGCATGACGGCCAGATACCACGATCCGAGCTTGGCCTTGCTCTTTCCCTCGTCCGCAACCGCGCGTCGTGGAGGGAGAAACATCGGGGGTTTCCTGGCGGCCTCTCTGCTGTGGGCCGGTCTAGTGCCTGCCATGTTGCTGGCGCAAGAACGTCGCAACTCCGGGGTGATCGCGCCCATTCCCACGACCATTACCACCGAGGCGACCAATCGGCTGCGCGGCATCGTTCATGTGCCCTGGAAGCGTTTTGAGGGAGAACGGAACCGCGATCCCAAGAATGCCGGCGAGTTTTACCTCATCTGCGACTTCAACCCCGACAACCGCGACAATGCCAGCGACGATCCCGGCGCTTGTCAGACGCTCGCTCGCTATCTGCGCGACTTGCAGCGGAAACAGGGGATTCAAGTTCTCGCCTACCTACATGGGAAGGTGTCGCGCCACGCCGTCTTGCCGGTATTGGCCTGTTCCGAAATCATCATGTCTCAAGAACCACCGGCCTCCTTCGGTAAAGTCACCGACGAACGACATCCTCTCGAACGCCTCGACCGTTTGGCCTACGACGATCTCGCCAACAAACGCTATCGTCCGGTTCTCGTCCGCAAGATGTACGACGCCAACGTCGAAGTGATCCGGGGCAGCGACGGCAACTATCTCGATGCCAACGAGACTCCGCGCCCGCGCGGCGAACCGGTCTCTGGACTCGACCGCGGCGAGACGGCCTCGTACTCGTTCGCCCTGGCAGCCAAGCTCGGCCTGTGTCAGCCAATCCCTCTCGATTCTCTCGACGCCGTGCGCCGAGCCTACGGACTGCCGCCCACGAGTATCTATTCGTCGCTCGATCGTGTCGTCGCGCGGCGCATCGTTCTCAAAGGGGCCATCGACGGCGAGATGAAGGAACGCGTCAAACGGCGCATGGGGCAGGTTCTCGGACAGAAGACGAACCTCGTCGTCCTCGAATTGGCCTGCGGCGGAGGCGACAGCGGAGCCGCCCGCGATTTGGCCGCGTTTCTCTCGGAGATCAACAACGCGCGCCGTGAGCCGGTCGAGACCATTGCCTACGTCACCGCCGAAGCCCACGACACCGCGGCATTCTTGGCCTTTGGCTGCGACAAGATCGTCCTCCAACGCGGGCTGCAACAGAACGGACAGGTCGTTCGAGAAGAGGCGTTCCTCGGCGGCTTCGAGCGCTACGTCCGCGAGCATCCGACCCAGGAAGAGACGATGCGCCGCGATCTCGTCGAACTCGCCGAGAAGAAGCACTATCCGCGCCTGCTCGCCGAGGGAATGCTCGACCGCGAAGCGCGCATCGTCGAAGTGGAAAGCACCAAGGAGGCGAGCGTCCGCCAATTCATCGACGAAACCGAGTGGAAAGCGGACCAACGAGGCGATCGGCGCTGGCGGGTCGTCGCCGTCGTCAAGCCGTCGAGCGAAAAGGAAGAGGGCAATTATCTCACTCTGTCGGCGGAGCAAGCGCGGCGCTATGGCTTGGCCCGCGAGTTGGTCGATGACTTCGACGAACTGTGCGAGTTGGAAGGCGTCAACCCCGCTGAAGTTTCCACCGCCGAATCCGACTTGCTGGACGCACTCGTCGATTTCCTCCGCGATCCGTGGACGAGCATGGTCTTGGTCATGCTGGGCATCACCTGCCTCATTCTGGAATTGAAGATGCCCGGCGTCGGTCTTCCCGGCATCGTGTCGGCCATTTGTTTCCTGCTCTTCTTTTGGTCGCATTCGCAGGTAAGCGGTCAAGTGGTCTGGTTGGCGTTCCTACTGTTCCTGTTGGGGTTGGTCTTGCTCGCTCTGGAGATCTTCGTGATTCCGGGCTTCGGCGTCACAGGCATTAGCGGCATCATTCTGGTTCTCGGCAGTTTAGGTCTGGTGGCTTACGGTCATTGGCCGCGCAGCAATGAGGAATGGATTGGCTACGGTCAGGCTATCAGTCCGTTTTCACTCAGCATTCTCGGAGCCGTGGTGTCCGCTTTCTTCCTGGCACGCTATCTACCGCACATACCCTACGCGAACCGCCTGATGCTGAAACCGCGAGAGGAGCCGAGCGAGGAAAGCGAACACTTCGCGGACACCATTCATCCGGAAATCGCCGCCTTGCTAGGGGCCATTGGAGTCGCCGCGACTCCGCTGCGTCCCGCCGGCAAGGTTCGCTTTGGCGACGACTTCGTCGATGTCCTCGCCGAAGGCAATTACGTTCAACCCGGCACGCGCGTCCAGGTCATCGAAATCGAAGGCAATCGCGTCGTCGTCAAGGAGGTATGATCGTCGGCTATCGGCTATCAGCTATCGGCTATCAGCCATATACAATCACATACAATGCGTATGAGTTTGCCGATAGCCGATAGCCGATAGCCGGGAGCCGATATGGATAACAATACTCTCATTTTGGGTTATCTTTTGATCGGCGCGGGGTTTCTGCTCTTGGCTGCCGATCTGTTTTTGATGAGTGGCGTCTTGGCCGTCTTCTCGTTGGGGGCCATCGTCGTCGGGGTCATTTTGACGTTTCTGAGCGGCGGGACGACGATTGGGATCATTACCTCCGTCGCGGTATTCTTCGCTCTGCCGTTGACGATTCGCCTGCTGTTGACGCTATGGCCGCGAACGCCGATGGGTCGGCATTTTTTCTTGAGCGAACAATCGGAGGACGCCACCCTGGCCGCCGTGCCGATCAATCGAGAGTTGGAGCATCTCAAGGGGCGCGTAGGCCGCGCGCTGTCGGCGCTGCGTCCGGCCGGGATGGTCGATTTCGGCGGAAAGCGTATTGATAGCATCACCGAGGGGATGATGGTTGAGGCCGACCAGATGGTGCGCTGCATTGATGTGCGCGCCGGCAAAGTCGTGGTTCGCCCCATCGAGAAAACGGACCTCGGCGATCTGGAAACAGCGATCTTTACCTGATAACCTTGGCGAGCCGGCAGTGTAAGCTGCCGGGGTGCATCCATCGTCCGACGGCGTCGGCGATCGGTTCACCAACACCGGAGACAAGTATGAATGCTTTCTTGTTCGCCCAACAACAAGCGCAGCAACCGAATCCCTTTGCCGGCAATCAGTGGCTCTGGATCGTCCTCGTCCTTGGAGGGATCGCCGGGCTGGTCGTGTTGTTCGTCTTCTTCAGCTTCGTGCAATTGTGGATACAGTGCCTTTTGACGGGTGCGAAGATCGGTATTTTGGACATGGTTCGCATGAAGCTATGCAAAGTAGACTACTCGTTGATCGTCCGGCAGAAGATCGCCTTGGTGCAAGCGGGGGTCAAGGTTTCGACGCAGGAGATGGAGGCGCATTATCTGTCGCGCGGCAATGTGCAGCGCGTGGCCGGGGCAGTCATCGCCGCGCACAAGGCCGGGATGGATCTACCCTGGCGTGTCGCCGCCGCCATCGACCTGGCCGGACGCGACATCTATGAGGCCGTCAAACGCAGCGTCGATCCCAAGGTGATCGACTGCCCCGATCCGAGCAAGGGGCGCGCCACGCTCGACGGCGTGTGCAAGAATGGGATTCAGTTGAAGGCCCGCGCTCGCGTCACGGTGCGGACGAAACTCGATCGGCTCGTCGGTGGAGCGACCGAAGAGACGATCATCGCGCGCGTGGGCGAGGGTATCGTCAAAGCCATCGGCAGCGCCGAGCATCATACCGACGTGTTGGCCAATCCGAATCTGATTTCGCAACAAGTGCTGCGCAACTCGCTCGATTCTCAAACGATGTTCGAGATCGTGTCCATCGACGTGGCCGAGATCGACGTGGGCCAAAACATCGGCGCGAATCTTCAAGCCGATCAGGCGGCGGCCGATCTGCGCGTCGCGCAGGCCAACGCCGAGAAGCGCCGCGCTCTGGCCGTCGCACTCGAACAAGAGATGCGGGCCAAGGTCGAAGAGAACCGGGCGCAAGTGGTGCTGGCCGAGGCCGAGGTTCCCCGCGCCATCTCCCAGGCGTTCCGCGAAGGACATCTCGGGGTGATGGACTATTACAATCTGAAAAACCTTCAGTCGGACACCCAGATGCGCAACGCCATCGGCGGCGCGTCCGATCGCAACGACCGCAATCCCGGATGAACGGAGGATGCTCCATGCAATGGGAAGTTCTGATAATCCCCCTCATTGCTTTGGGGGTGTGGATTTTGGGAACCTTGCTCAAAAGCGACGACGAGAAGGCGAAACCGGGAGTGCGCCGCCCCAATGGGTCGGGGCGCACTCCGGCGCGTCGTCCGGTGACAAATCTCGATCAATTTCTCGACGAAGCACGCCGCCGCCGCGAGGCGGAAGCGCGCCCGAAGACGCCGTCCGCGCCGCCCGTGCCTCGCGCTACCGTCGCGCGCCCGGTCTTGCGCGAGCCACCGGCTCGTCCAAGCCCGAAGGCCCCCCGTGTCGCCCCGCTCCGCGAAGCAGTCCCGGTGGCCAAGCCGACCGCGCGCCCCGTGGCGCAAGTCGATGTGGTCGAAGTCGTACCCGAAGCGCCGCCCGCTCCCCCCGCCCCGCGCGCCGTCCAGCCCACGCCGATTGTGAAACAAGTACGATCCTTGCTATCGCAACCGCAAACTGCGGGGACGGCGTTCATGTTGCGCGAAATCTTCGATCGCCCATTATGTCAGCGTCGTCGTTGAGATTTGCGAGGGAGCTGTCAAGGAACGAGACGCACCGGAGGAGAATCTTCACGTTTCCACGCAGGACGGCGAACCGGCAGCGTTAGCTGCCGGGTATCTTTCTCCTCGTTCCCACGCAGGAGCGTGGCAACGAGAGAATGAAGCATTGCATCGAGTACGTCCAAGTCGTACCATAAAATTTACCGGGTAAATCCTCGTCGGTCGGGCATTCCCGCCTGCCTTCCAGTACGTTTTGTCCGCGCTTCCTTCGTTTGCCTACCGGATACCCTCCCACCCGATTGTGGTATACATGCCGATGAAAGCCATTACCTTGCCATTCGTGGTTCTGATCGCGGGTTGGGTTGTCGATTCGGCTCTCGCCGCGGAGTCGATTGATTTTCAGCGCGACGTGCGGCCCATCCTCGCGGACAACTGCTACAAGTGCCACGGACCCGACGCGGCGACGCGCAAGGGCAAACTACGTCTCGACACCCGCGCGGAAGCTCTCAAGGGAGGGCGTTCCAAACAACCGGCCATCGTTCCCGGTAAGCCGAAGGTGAGCGAGTTGATGGGGCGCGTCGAAAGTACCGAAGAAACCGAGATCATGCCGCCGCCTAAAAGCGGAAAGAAGCTTTCGCCGCAACAGATCGAGACGCTGCGGCGCTGGATCGCGACTGGGGCAGACTATCCACAGCATTGGGCGCTCGTTCCACCCGTTCGCCCCGCGCTGCCGAAAGTACGCGACGCCGGCTGGGTGCGGACGCCCATCGATGCCTTTATCCTGGCCCGGCTGGAGCGCGAGGGGTTGAAACCTTCGCCGCAAGCAAGCAAGGAGACGCTGTTGCGCCGGCTCTCTCTGGACCTGACCGGCTTACCGCCGTCGCCGGAGCAGATCGACGCCTTTTTGAACGATGCCTCGCCGAAAGCGTATGAAAACGCGGTGGAGAAACTGTTGGCTTCGCCCCACTACGGCGAGCGCTGGGCGCGCCACTGGCTGGATGCCGCCCGCTACGCCGACAGCGACGGTTTTGAAAAAGACAAGCCGCGCCAGGTCTGGATGTACCGCGACTGGGTCGTCAGCGCCTTCAATCGCGATCTGCCCTACGATCGGTTCATCATCGAGCAATTCGCCGGCGATTTACTGCCCAATCCGACGCAGGATCAGCTTGTCGCCACCGGCTTTCTGCGCAACTCGATGATTAACGAGGAAGGCGGCATCGACCCCGAACAGTTCCGTATGGAGGCCATGTTCGACCGCATGGACGCGCTGGGCAAGAGCGTCCTCGGCCTAACGATTCAATGCGTCCAGTGTCACGACCACAAGTACGATCCGCTGCGCCAGGAAGACTACTATCGTCTCTTCGCCTATCTCAACGATACCGATGAGGCCAACATCGCCGTCTACACGCTCGACGAACAGAAAAAGCGTGCCGATATCTTTCGTGGAATCCGTGAGATCGAGCAAGATTTGAAGCATCGCACGCCCGATTGGCGCGAGAAACTGGCCGCATGGGAGGCGCGCGTCCGCGACGATCGAACGGAGTGGAGCGTTGTCCGCGCTGCCAATGCGGGCGACAACAGCCAACGTTATGTTTATCACGACGATGGCTCGTTGACCGCTTGGGGTTACGCACCGACCAAATGGAGTTCGCAGTTTGTCGGCAAGACCGATCGGAAGCGCATCACCGGCATTCGTTTGGAGACGTTGACCGATGCCAACTTGCCGTTGGGCGGGCCGGGACGCTCGCCGTTGGGTCTGTTCGCTTTGAGCGAGATCACGGTCGAGGTTGCCGACGCGAAGACGCCGGAGAAATGGACGCGAGTGAAGCTCGCCTCGGCCACGGCGGATTTCGGCAATGAGGAGAAAGCACTGGAGCCGATGTTCGACGACCGTTCCGGCAAGAAGCGCTCGACCGGACCCGTGGCATTTGCTATCGACGGCAAGGATGACACCGCCTGGGGCATCGACGCCGGCCCCGGCAGGCGCAACGTCGATCGCAAGGCCGTGTTTGTGTTGGAAAAGCCTCTCGACATGCCCGACGGCGCTGTATTGAAGTTTCATGTGAAACAGATGCACGGCGGCTGGAATAGCGACGACAACCAGAACAACAACCTCGGCCGTTTCCGCTTCTCGGTGACAAGCACCGACCACCCGATTGCCGACCCCTTGCCGCGAGGCGTGCGCGCCATCTTCATGCGGCCGCCGGACAGCCGTACTCCAGCCCAGGTCGATGCCGTGTTCTCTTATTGGCGAACGACGGTTCCCGAGTGGAAAGAGGCGAACGACCGCATCGAAGCACTGTGGAAGCAACATCCAACCGGCGGGGCGCAACTGACCATAGCGTCCCGTCGCAAGCACCGGACGACGTTTATCCTGAAACGAGGCGATTTCCTGAAGCCGGATCGAGAAGTGACGCCCGGCGTGCCGACCGCGATGAACCCGCTATCCATCCGAGTCGAACCGAGCCGGCTGGGGTTGGCGAAGTGGCTGGTTTCGCGCCAGTCGCCGACCGCGGCGCGAGCCATCGTCAACCGCGTCTGGCAGGCGTATTTCGGCACCGGCCTGGTGTCCACCAGCGAAGACCTGGGCACACAAGGCGAGCCGCCCAGCCATCCCGAACTGCTCGACTGGCTTGCGGTCGAGTTCATGGACAGCGGCTGGAGCTTCAAGCACCTGCACCGTTCGATCGTCGCCTCGGCGACGTACCAGCAATCGTCCAAGACGACGCCGGAGCTGCTGCGAAAAGACCCGATGAACCGGCTGTTGGCCCGCGCGCCCCGCTTCCGCGTCGAGGGCGAGGTGGTGCGCGACATCGCCCTGGCGGCAAGCGGATTGCTCAACCCCAAAGTCGGCGGCCCGCCCGTGTATCCGCCCGCGCCGGACTTCCTGTTCAACCCCCCCGTCAGCTACGGTCCCAAAACGTGGACCGAAGAGAAAGCCGAGAATCGCTACCGCCGAGCGCTGTATACGTTTCGCTTCCGCTCGGTGCCCTACCCGGTGTTGACCAACTTCGACACGCCCAACGGCGACGCCTCCTGTGTGCGGCGCGCCCGCTCGAACACGCCGTTGCAAGCGTTGACGACCCTCAATGAGACTCTATTCCTCGAATGCGCCCGCTCTCTGGCAAGGAAGACGCTTGCCGATGGTGGACCCAACGATGCCGAGCGAGTTACCCTTGCTTTCCGCCGCTGCACCGGCCGCAAGCCGTCGCCGCGCGAGCGGGAAGTCTTACTCGCTTTCCTAACCAAGCAGATAGAGAGGTTCTCGGCTCCTGGCGCGAAGCCGTGGGATTTGGCCGCCGACGATCCGGCCCATCCTCCGAAGCTGCCGAGCGGAGTAAGCCCGGCTCAAGGCGCGGCGTGGACCGCCCTGGCGCGCCTGCTCCTGAACCTCGACGAAACCATCACCAAGGAGTGAGCCATGACCCTCTCCCCGACCGGCCATCCCGACCGACTCGTTGCCCGGCGCTGGTTTTTGAAGCAGTGCGGCGTCGGCCTGGGAGCCATCGGTCTGGCCGACCTGCTCGGCGCGACTGCCTCCGCGGCGAAGGAAGATCCGCTAGCACCAAGGAAACCTCACTTTGCTCCGAAGGCGAAGAACGTCATCTTCCTGTTCATGGCGGGTGGTCCCAGTCATTTGGAATTGTTCGATAACAAGCCGGGGCTGGCGAAATGGGACGGCAAACTGCCTCCGCCGCACTTGCTCGATGGCTATCGCGCCGCATTCATCAATCCCAACTCCAAGTTTTTGGGACCGAAGTTTAAGTTCGCCCGCCACGGCCAATCGGGAGCCGAACTCTCGGAACTGCTGCCGCACCTGGCCACGGTCGCCGACGATCTGTGCATCGTCAAGTCGATGACCACGGATGCCTTCAACCACGCGCCGGCGCAAATCTTCCTTAGCACCGGAGCGCAGCAGTTCGGTCGTCCCAGCTTGGGCGCGTGGACCTTGTACGGTCTGGGAAGCGAGTCGCGCGATCTGCCGGGCTTCGTCGTCTTCAGCACCGGAGGCAAAGGCCCAAGCGGCGGCAACTCGAACTGGGGCAGCGGCTTCTTGCCCACCGTCTATCAGGGAACCCAGTTTCGCACGGGAGGTGAGCCGGTGCTGTACCTGGCCAACCCGCGCGGCGTCGATCGCTCCTTGCAGAAAGACACGCTCGACGGTCTGAGCGCGCTCGACCAGATGCGGCTGGACGAAGTCGGCGATCCAGAGATTGCCACGCGCATCAACTCGTTCGAGCGAGCTTTCCGCATGCAAGCCACCGCTCCCGATGTCATGGACATTGCCAAGGAACCGAAGCACATTCTCGATATGTACGGCGCGGAGCCGGGAAAGCCCTCGTTCGCCAACACGTGTCTTCTGGCCCGGCGACTGGTGGAGAAGGGCGTGCGCTTCGTGGAGATCTTCCACGAGTCATGGGACCAGCACGGCAACCTGGTCGGCGACCTGAAGAAGAACTGCAAGAACACCGATCAGGCCAGCGCGGCGTTGATCAAAGATCTGAAGCGGCTGGGGCTGCTCGATTCGACCTTGGTGGTCTGGGGAGGCGAGTTTGGCCGCACTCCGATGGTGCAGGGTGGTTCCGACGGACGCGACCACCATCCCAATTGCTTCACCATGTGGCTTGCCGGCGGCGGCGTCAAGCCCGGCATCACCCTGGGAGAGAGCGACGAATTCGGTTTCAACGTGACAGCCGACAAGGTACACGTTCACGATCTCAACGCCACGATCTTACACCTGCTCGGTTTCAACCACACCCGGCTTACCTACCGTTTCCAGGGCCGCGATTTCCGCCTCACCGATGTCCACGGGAACGTGGTGAACAAGGTACTGGCATGAGAATCGAATCCGCCCCTCGCCCCGGGCGCGAATCCTCGGTCGGACGAGAGATTGCTCGCTACAATGCCATAAAGATCCCTTTTCTCTTCCAGGAGTGCAACCCATGAAGTTCGTTCTTTCCATCCTCCTTCTGCTCCCGCTTGGCTCTGGGCTTCGGGCCGAGGAACCGAAGACTCTCCGAAACGTCCCCTACGGCAAGCACGAACGGCAAGTGCTGGATTTTTACCAGGCTGCATCAGACAAACCGACTCCGGTTGTCTTTTATATCCATGGCGGCGGTTGGTCCAATGGGGATAAAAAGACCAATCCCAAACCGTTTCTCGACAAGGGCATTTCCGTCGTGGCCATCAATTATCGTTTCGTCAAACACGGCGTCGAAGAGAAGATCGCGCCGCCCGTGAAAGCTCCGCTCGAGGACGCCGCTCGCGCCTTGCAATTCGTGCGCTCGAAAGCCGTCGAGTGGAATCTCGATAAGAAGCGAATCGGAGCGACGGGCGGCTCGGCCGGCGGCTGCTCGTCGCTGTGGCTGGCCTTCCACGACGACATGGCCAATCCCAAGAGCGACGATCCCATTGCCCGCGAATCGACGCGCCTCTATTGTGCTGCCGTCAACGGCGCGCAGACCTCGCTCGATCCGCGCGAGTTGCGCGAGTGGATGCCCAACTATCGCTACGGGGCGCACGCCTTCGGGTTGCCGAACTTCCAGAGCCTGTTCGACAATCGCGAGAAGGTTCTGAAGTGGATCGAGGAATACTCGCCCATTGAACTCGTCACCAAGGACGATCCGCCCATCGCGCTGTTTTACGGCGGCGACAAAGATGCCAAGGTCGGCGATTCCCCCAAGGATCCGACGCACTCTCCCATTTTGGGCATTAAGCTGGAAGAGAAACTGAAGAAGACGGGCGTGGAGGTTCTCCTCGTCTATCCGGGCCGACCGAGCGAGAAATACAAGAACAGCACCGAATATCTCATCGAACGTCTCACGCGGAAATAAGGATGAGAAATGCCGCGCGGCGATTGCGAAGTCGGCGACGGAACGGTAGACTGAGCGTGGGGAATGGTTGGATGCTCTTGTGTGGGACTTTCCTGTGTCCTTGTCAGGAGATTTGTCGATGGGTGCTACCCTTCTCATCCTCGCGCTCGCCGTTTTCGGCGCGGACGGCAAAGCCGACAGCAAAGAAAAAGAGAAACCCAAGCACAGTCCCTATGGGCCGAGCTTGCCGTATCTGACCAAGGAAGAAGAAGACAAGCTCGATGAGATCGTCGATCGATTCATGCTCTACGACATCGGGCGGTTGGGCGGGGTTGAGGGGGCGCGGGCGTTGAAGGCATTCCGCGACCTCGGCCCCGAGGCGATTCCTTCTCTCGTTCGCGGTCTGAATCGAGCGGCAACGATCGAACACAGCTGCCCCGTCGTGGTCATCGCTCAGAAACTCGGTCGTTTGTTGGCCGCTTCCGACGATGAGGAATTGCTCGAATACGTCAAGGACAACATCGGCAGCGGCGTCGGACGAACCCGACACGCCGGCGTTCTGACCGATTTGCGCGTCGGCGTGGCGCAGCGCAGAAACGCCGTGATCCGGCGAGCCGCATCGTCCGGTCCCAAGTCGCCGCGGGCCATGAGTGTGAGCGAATTGGCCGACGCCGCCAGCAGCGACCGCGGGGCACGCCTCAAGTCGATCCTCACCGAGTTAGAGAAGCGACGCGGCGACGAGGTGATGCCGGCGCTGGCCGCCGCCACCGAAAGCTATGAGGATGACATCAAGAAACTCGGACGCGATCTTCTCGACCGGAACCTGGCAAGGCAGACCGAAGCGGTTGTGAAGGACAAGCTCAACGACCGCGTGTTGGAGATACGCATGGCGGCGATTCGCGTGGCCGCGAGGAAGCCCCGCTTGACGGGAGATCTGATCGAGCTGCTCGGCGACGACAAAACCGAAGTGCGCGCCGCCGCCCACGAGGCATTGGTCAAACTCAATCGCGGACAGGATCTCGGTCCTTCCGGCGATGGAAAAGAGAAAATCGCCGACGCGCAGGCAAAATGGCGAAGATGGTGGACCGGCAAAAAAGGTCGATGATCCTCCATCGCGCCGGCGGCTCCGAGCGTTGGGAGCCGTCGGCGCTTTCACTTCTTTCCCTCTTCTCGCATCAACCCGCCGAACGGTTAAAGTCGTTCGATCCGGCCATCCGATATTTTCAGCATTGACGGGTACATAATCCTTGCGATGCCGGGCGGACGGCTTGTTCCGGCCGCGTCGATGGCGGCAGGAAGGGGGAGGGGCATGTTGCGAGTAAGGAATCTGGTTTTGGGGCTGCTGCTGGCGGCCCCCATGTCGTTATCCGGGTGCTTACCCTTCTCGATGGGCTTGGCCACGCCGGTCCTCATGCCGCCGTGGGTGGCCAATCGCATCGAAGAGAAATACTGCTACAAAAACGATTTCCGCACGCCGATCTTGCCGCCCATTCGTCCCGGCTTCCCACCGCCGTTGTGCGAAGATCCGCCGGACGAGGCCCGGATTCTGCGCGCTTTGCCTCCCGTCAAACGCGGGATGCCCTACTTCTTTGAAGAGTTCCGCGATAACTATCAGTTCGTCACCGAGCGCATCGTGGACAAGATCGATCCGCCGCGCTTCTATCCGCTCATCGGGCCGGCTCAGCTGCACCATTGCCACTGGAAATGCACGGTCTATTTCACACAGACCATTCAATCCGGCTATCCCTGCCCGTTCCGCTGCGTGAGGCCGGCCGTCGATGTGGTGTACATCGATCTCGATCACTTGCATCAGTATCCATGCCCAACACCGGAAGTACAGCGCGATGTCACGCGCGATCTGTTAAATCAGTAAAGGTCGAGGCGTCCGCCCGAACTTCTGTTCTCTCAATGTCATAAGAGGTTAACCATGCGAAGGGTTGTGCGAGGTGCCGTGGGAGTGGTGCTGGCGATTGGAGCCGTGCTTCCGGCCCGCTCGGCGTCGGCGCAGCTTCCCCGCCAGCGCCTGTGGTCCGATCGGTCGGCGATACGAAGAGTCCAATACGAGGGGACTGCCGTTGTGTACGAGGGGCATCTCCGACTGGAGGAGATGAAGGTCGAACTGGCTTGGTTGGCCGACATCGCCGCCTTCCCCTACTATTTGGGAGCGCGTGCTTCGGGAGAGACGCTCTCGCTGCGAGGGTACGTCCCCAACGACATGGTTCGCCAGAAGGCCGTGGAGATTGCCAAGCAGAACACCTATCTCAAGGTGCGCGACGAACTGAAAATCCAACGCAATCTCAGCCTACGACCGTCGCTCCGCCCCGTGGATGTATTGCGAACCGAGGGCATGGAGTTGCTGCGCAAGAGCCTGGGCGAGTCGGGTCGAAACATTTCGCTTTCGGCCCGGCCCAATGGCATCGTCGTCTTGACCGGACACATCGACTCCGTGGAGAGCAAGCTGGAAGTCAGCAAACTGATGCGGCAATTGTCCGGCTGCTATGGAGCGGTGAATCAATTGGCGGTCGAGGAAGTCATCCGCGACGGTCAGCGTGTGGCACAAGTGACGCGCGACGGCTCGATTACCGTGCCGCCAATGGCTCTGGGACAACAACCGGAGGTCTTTGTCGCGCCCGCGCCGATTCCCACCGCGACCCAGCCACGATTGGAGACCGAAAAGAAATCGACCGCGCCGACCCTGTTGCCTTCGCCGTCCGGTCGTCACCTGGATGCTCAAGAGGGCGAATTGCGATTGCCGAGCATCGAGCCATCGAAGTCCTCGTCACCCAAGCATAGCGGAACGAAACTCGATGCCTTGATACCGCCTCAATTGCCCGCTCATTGGGGACAACCGCCGATGCCGAAGCCGCAAGCCAGCCCCTCGAATCCGACGCCGGAGAAGATCGGCTCCACGAGTCATCTCAAGACGCCATCTCCGACCATCAAAACGGGAAACGCGGCGATGACCTGGGAATCGCAAACGAAGAAAGCAACCCCGGCCGCTTCGACGACCGACATGACCTGGCATCGACCGAGCGCCGGGGAAGAGTCCGAGCCGAAGCCGACGGCGAGCAAAAAGAAAGAGGCGGCGCGCAAGCCTTCCACCTTGTCGCCCTCTTGGCCTCCGGCCTACGAAACGGGTACGCCGAAGAATGAAGGTCGCCCCGGCACGATCACATTCGACGACGATCCGCCCCCGGCACCCCACCCGATGCCACTGCCGATGGGAAGCTCGCATTCGGTCTCGTCGGTCCAATTGGAACGACAGGTGAAATCGGCGTGCGGTCGGCAGGCGCGTGACGTTCGGGTCGAACCCCAACGCGACGGATCGATCCTCGTCCGCGTCAAGGTATCCAGTCTGACCACCAGCGATCAGTTGACGCGCAAGATCCTCGCCCTCCCCGACATGACCTCGCCGAGAGTACGGCTGATGATGGATGTTGGTCAGTGAGATTCTTATGTGGGTATTCTCCTCGTTCCCACGCAGGAGCTTGGGAACGAGGAGCCTTCCTCGTTCCCCGTGTATGTCGGGTAAGATCTCCGAGGGATGGAACCTATTTCGCTTTCACCTTCTCGAAGCGGATCAAATAATTCTCTTCGAGGAACGACTCTTCGCCGACCTTCTTGAAACCGGACGAGACGATCTCCCTCTCCACCGTTTCCCGATTGGCCCGCACATGGCTCAAGATCCACTCGCGGCTCTTTCCGGGAATGCGGTGAAAATCGACGACGACCAATTGTCCGCCCTCGCGCAGGGCGCGGTGGATCGAGTCCATCGTCTTCATGGGAAACTCGAAATGGTGATAGGTGTCGCAGATGAAGACGCGATCGACCGAATTCTCCGGCAACTCCGTGGAGGTCTGCTTGCAGACGATGCCTTTGACATTTTTGACACCGGCTTTATCGCAAGTTTCCTCAATGTGTTTGACGAACTTCGGCGCGATGTCCACGGCGTAGACTTGGCCCTTGTCGCCGACTTCGGAAGCGAATAGCCGAGTGAATAGTCCCGTGCCCGCTCCCACGTCGGCCACCGCCGTGCCCGCCTTGAGCTTGCACGCTGCAACGATCTGCTTGCGCTTGGCGAACACCTCGCGGCTCTCGCCCTCAAACTTGCCGACGAAGTCTTTGACGTCGGGGTTTTCAAACTGCTTGTTGATGCCCGGACGAACGCTCTTGTCTTGAGCGCGGAGCGTCAGGCCGACGAATAAGCACAACGGCAGAACGAACACATAACGCAGGATTCGCATTAGTCGGACTCCAAATCGGGTAAAGGGATTACCACAACGTATAGCCGCCGTCGATGGTAAGCAAGGCCCCGGTCATGTAGCGCGACCCTTCGCCGGCCAAATAGACGGCCAACGGACCAATCTCCTCCGGTTCGCCCAATCGGCCCATGGGGATAAGGGCTTCGACCTCTTTCTGAAAACTCGGTCGTTCGCTGAACCAGCGGCGATTGGCATCGGTTAGGAACCCGCCGGGAGCGATGGCATTGACGGTGACGCCGAACGGTGCCCAGTCGGCGGCGACGGCGCGGGTAAAGCCCACCAGCGCCACCTTGGCCGTCTCGTAGTGCCGTCCACCGATGTTCCGCGTGGCGATCTGGCCGCAAATCGAGGCGATGTTGATGATGCGCCCCCAGCCTCGCGTCCGCATCGCGCCGCCCAGACGTTTGGTGCAAACGAACGCGCCGGTCAGATTCAGGTCGATCAGGCGTTGCCAGGTTTCCAGGGGCATGTCCTCGGTCGCGAGGTTCTCGCGCCGTCCGCCGACGTTGTTAACGAGGATGTCGATGGGGGGATGCTCGCGCAAGAGGAGATCGCACAGTTGCTCGGCGGATGCGCCGCTATCGAGATCGAAGGCGATGGTGCGAACGTCGCGGCCCAGAGACGACAATTCTTCGTGGGCACGTTTCAGGTTGTCGGCGTCTCGTCCGACGAGAATGAGATCGGCCCCTGCCTCGGCGAACGCTTGAGCCATGGCGCGCCCCAAGCCCCGACTGCCTCCCGTCACCAAGGCGCGGCGGCCATCCAGACGAAACATGTCCCAAAGATTCATGCGCGAAAACCCTCCGCATCTGGGTGATAGGTATTGTTATAGCTATGCGGAGGGTCGGGGGGAAAAAATGTAGCAAGGCGAAGTCGGCAAGGGGGTCAAAAAGTCTTAGGGCCGGGGCGACGGGCGATTCTGGGCAACTTGGGCGAAGGGCGATGGCAACCCAAAGAACTTTTTGACCCACCTTCAAGCCGATGCCTCTCAGGGCGCGAGAACCTCTTCTACGTCCCATGAGGGCGATGCGGCGCTGGGCAAGCGCCGCGTCTAGCACCCCAGGCGAAACTCGGGTGCGAACCGGCTAGGCAGTCGCCGGTTTCCGATTGAGTCTCAACGCCTCCATGAGGCGTTGTCGTGGTTTAGGCCATAGAGTTAAAAGCACTTTCGGTGCCAAGATGGGAACGATGGGAAGGATGTTTCCTAACATCAAGATAAATAAGTAGTTGTGGATTTCGACACACGTTGAGTCGAGATGTGAGGCTTCCGTCAAGGTGTCGGATTTGTCGGCAGCGCGCCGGAATATCCGACACTCGCTTGCGGTTTCTTGGGTGTCGAGAAACCGCAAGCGAGGAGCTTGGCTCACTTGGCGGCGAGGCCGAAGTCGCCCTTGAGATCGCGCCAACAGCTGTGGATGTGATTGGCGGGATTGCCTGCCGAGTCGCTCTGGACGTTGAGAAACTCGATAAGGAACGTCGGTCCCTGAACGCTGTAGGTGTACGGCTTGCCCGATTTCTTGTCCTCTTGAGCGAAGGCGAAGTGAATCTTGTCGATGCCTCCCTCTTTGACGGCGGCCAATTCCGGTTCGGCGACTTCGGGAGGCATGCGCTCGGCGTAGGAGTGAATCAACTTCATCAAGAGAGTTCGTTGCTTTTCGGTCAGCTTGGCGGCTGCGATGCCTTTCGGCTCGCCGACCTGAGCGGCGGGTTTACCCTGTTCGATCTCCGCCATGAGTCGTGCCTGTCGAGCGTCTTTCTTCTGTTCGTCGGTCAGCGAGGCAAAGAGTTCCTGAGCCAAGTCTTCGGCTTCGGGCAACGTGCGTTGGCCCAATTTCGGCCCCTTCGCAACCTCGTTCTTGATGAGGGCGGGATTGGCACCGAAAAAGGCTGGGGTCGAGGCCACAATCTTGCCGCGTTCGACGACGAAGTTAAGCGACAGATGATGTCCTTCGATACGCCAGCCCCATTTGCCGGCTTTGGACGGCGTGCCGAAGATGCTGACGAAGTACCACTCGGGATTGCGGACGTTCTCTCCGTTTTTCTCCAATTGAGCCAGCACCGCTTCGAGGCTCATAATCGTGGTGGCCTTGAGGAACCCGCTGCCGCTGGTTCCGGCGCGCAACAACGCCTTGGCCATGTCCTTCTGTTCGCGGTTCATGTCCGCGAAGCGCAGCCCTTTGCGCAACGGCTTCTTGTCTTTTTGCAGCGGTACGAACCACCAATTGGTGCGCTCCTTCGCGTCGAAGCCGAAGAGCGCCTTGCTCTTTTGGTCGTCCGTGAAGCTGTTGACGAGCTTATCGGCGGCATCGGACATGCGCACCCCGGCGCTGTCGGCCTCTTTACTAAGTCCGACCGCCGCCGCCAATCCGGCCGCCAACAGTCCCACGAGTAACAAATGCTTGCGTTTCATAACGGGTCCTTGGGTCACTCGATTCTGGTTAGCCGCGACGCGGAGCGGAGCGGAGCGAGTTGACGACGCTCGTCTCTCCCGCGCTCCGCTCCGCGTCGCGGCTAATCGAATAATTCACAGCGTCGGGCCGATCGCCCACGGAGCGAACTCTTCTTCACCGACACCGTTGATCTCGCTCTTGGTCTTCTTGCCGCTGGCCACGGCCAAGATCTCCTCGAAGATCTGCCGTCCGACTTCTTCGACCGGCGTGCCATCGAGAATCACGCCGGCGTTCACGTCCATATCGTCGATCATATGTTCGTACATCGGCGTATTGGTGGCCACCTTGATCGACGGAGCCGGTTTGCAGCCGAACACCGAACCGCGTCCGGTCGTGAACACCAATACGTTCGCGCCGCCGGCCACGATGCCCGTCATGCTCACCGGATCGTACCCCGGCGTATCCATGACCACGAAACCTTTCGCCTTCACCGGCTCGGCGTAGCCGACGACATCGACCAACGCCGTGCTGCCGCCCTTGGCGATGGCTCCCAGCGATTTCTCGTAGATGGTCGTCAGGCCGCCCTCTTTGTTGCCCGGCGAGGGATTGTTGTTTATCTCGGTGCCGAAAATGCTGGTGTACCACTCCCACCATTTGATGCGTTCGATCAGCTTCTCGCCGACTGCCCGACTGACGGCGCGGCGCGTCAACAGATGTTCCGCTCCATAAATCTCCGGCGTCTCTCCCAGGATACTCGTCCCTCCCTGGGCGACGAGGAGATCGGAAGCGACGCCGAGTGCCGGATTGGCTGTCACGCCGCTATTGCCGTCCGAGCCGCCACAATTCGTGCCGAGAACGATTTTATCCGCCGACAAACGAGATCGCTGAACGTCGTTGACGCGCGGCAACAACTCGGCGATGGCCCGCACTCCGGCTTCAATCGTCTTGCCGATGCCGCCACACTCTTGAATGCTCAGCACCAAAGGAGCTTTGCGGGAACCGTTCAGCTGGATCAAATGCTGATGCTCGATCAAGTGCATCGCCTGTCCCGTCTCGCAGCCGAGGCCAATGAGGATGTACGCGGCCACGTTGGGATGCTTGGCGAAGCCGGCGAGCGTGCGGTCGAGCTGGTTGTGATCCGCGCCTCCGTACTGCATCGCACATCCGGCTTTGTGCGTGATGGCCACCACGCCATCGACATTCGGATACCGTTTCAACAAGTCGGCGGCACGAAAGCGCTCGGAGATGTACTTGCTGGTGCTGGCGGAGCAGTTGA
This sequence comes from Planctomycetota bacterium, assembly GCA_021781415.1. Taxonomy (GTDB): domain Bacteria; phylum Planctomycetota; class Planctomycetia; order Gemmatales; family Gemmataceae; genus JAJPHU01. Next base: position 18,853 of record JAJXWW010000218.1, on the reverse strand, counting down.
CGGTACTGATGAGAGCGATGTAATTGCGTGAGCCGTGGCGTCCATCGCCGCGGTCGTAGCCCATCCAAGAGCGCGGCTCCGGGGTTGGAGGCGGCGGCGGACAATCGCGGCAGAAAGCATAATCCCGCTCGAAGGCTTCGGCGGTAACATTGTGAACGTGAACCCAATCGCCCGGCTCAATGTTCTCGCGGGCAAAGCCGATGATCTGGCCGTATTTGGTGATCGCCTCGCCTTTTGGGATGAGCCGCAGGGCGATCTTATGACCGAGTCCGATGCGTTGGCTCAGCGTAATCGTCGTGCCGTCGTGTTCAAATTGCATACCGGCGGGAAGATGCCGCGCGGCGACGGCGATATTATCCTGGGGCCGCAGGTGGACGGCAATTTCAGAGAGCGCGACGGTGGACATGAAACGACGACTCCAAGAAGCGCGGCGGGAGGATTGCTGTTAGGATACGGATGGCGGGGTCGATTGCAAATACGGGGACTGTTTCGACGCGAACCGGAAGAAAAGGAAGCGTCGAATTCTACTTGGAACGAAGCGGTTTGATTGTGACCTTGCCGCGAGATCGAACCTGCATGTTGAGTTCGTATCCCGTTAACAAAGCCATCCCGATCAATGGGTCCGTATCCGCTTCGTCCACCAAGACACGTCGCTCTTTGCCGTCCCATATCACCAGCGACTCATACACATCGAAGAGGCATTCGCTGCCGTCTGCAAGGATGCCACGGCCAAAACTTTTCCATACGAGGCCGAGAGAGGCTATAGTCGCGGGCGGCAGCGAGAGGTAGGCCGTGTATCCCGTGTCGACTACCGCTTCGATTTCTCGTTCTTTTCGTCGAGGTCCGCGAACTACGAGGCGAATGCGGCCCTCGCGCGCTCGAACCGTGCCCATTATCATGTCGTTTCCTTCTTCTCGCATCCGCCGAATCGATGCAGATAGCGCGATCCGATCTTCACCAACCAGGTTTGCGCATGAGGGCTACGCTCATTCAGTCGGTCGCACGCTCCTAGTTCATCCTCGTGTATCTCATAGACACCGCTCTCGATGTCAATGGCAACGAATTTCTCTCGATCTTCGGCCTTTAGGTTGGGGCGAATATCCCTCTCGAAAATTTCATCGCCCCGGCGAGCAAACTCTTCTTTGCCGTAGCGTCTTCGTGGAGAGATCATAAAAATCTTTCCTTTCCTCGGCGCAATTCCTAAATCTTCACAACGTGCGCCACTTGGGCGTACACATTCGCTTCGGGCAGATCTCCCCAGGGCCATCCGCATCGCGGGCGCGTGCGTCACGCTTGCAGGTTCTGAAGTATCTCTTTGCGTGAGACCAAGCGATGACCGCGGCACTCGTCGATGTGCAGTGCCTTTAGGAGTCGGCGGCGCAACTCGCTTTGGATCTGCTCGACGGCGTTGGCGGACGCGCTCAACAGCGGGATGGTGCCGCCGGCGCGGCGATCATGGCCGCCCGCGCGACCGAGCTTGCCCACCACCTGACGTAGCATCTCCCCGGCGCGGGCGTTCTCCGCCGCGCTGCGCACCGAAAGAATCAGCTTGTCCTCATACACGCCGGCGCACACCGCCCAGTCGATCTCCTCGAAGCGAATGAGGAAATCGACCACCTCGGCGGCCAGTTCCGGCTGCGGCAGCTCGTTGACCCAGCTGATAATGAGCCGATCGTAAATGAACGAGCTTTGCAGTGCGTGGAGGATGCACTCGAAATGGCTTTGCGGCAGACGGGCATTGCGAATGCGCGCCAGAAGATCTTTCGATGCCAAGGGATACAGATACAGCAACGCGCTGTCGTCCAACGAGCTTGCCTCGCGCGGATAGCCGCTCAGCTCGGTCTCGATGCCATAAAACAGAGCGGTTGCCAAGCGCGGCGGCAGTTCGATGCTCTGCTCCATGAGATAGCTGGCGACCAGCGAGCAGGTAGCACCGAGCGTGCGTCGAACGTCGACGAACGGCACATCGTCGAGGTCGCCGGGCGTGTCGTGATGGTCGATGACCGCGTACAAGGGTACGCAGGGATCGAGATTGTGCCGGCCGGTGTTCGGCTGACTGTCCACCATGACAATGGCGTCGCCATCGTGCCAGCTGGCTTTCTCGATAGGTATCAACTCGATGTCGAGGAGATCCACCATCGCGCGATTTTCGGCGCGGCTAATGAGTCCATCGCGCGTCAAGCGCGTCCGTTTGCCCAAGACGGATTCGACCAGATGAGCCAAGCCCATCATGCTGCCGAGACTGTCCGGGTCCGGATGCACGTGCGAAACGAAGGTGACGGTAGCCGCCTCCTTCAGGCCTGCCAGAAAGCGATCGGAACGTCGGGTGAGCGAAACCTTACCATTCAATCCAGAGTCGGCGCTGCGACGCGCCATGACGGTGTTTCCTCCAACGGAAGCAAAGCGGGGGAGAGTTGCTTTGCGCTGAGCGCTCGGTTCGTCGCGGGGCGGAGGGACAAAGCGACGAAGCGAACGGTACTCCCCCAACTCTGATTAGAATTATAACTCGATGCCGGACTCGCGCCAAGAATGTCCGGCCTATCGTTTCGCCGTCACGGTCCACGCAACCGGACAAGTCACTTGGGCATTCTATCAAAAAAACGGCCCTTACCTCTTGCCCGGACACTTGGGGCCGCTGTTCGCGCGTACAATGTCGCTGTCGGCGAACGAGTAAGGGGCATTGGGATCGGTCGCGGCTCTTGACATTACTTCCTCGCACTTCACATGCCGAAGTCGATTCCCGTTCGTTTGCCGTGGAGATCCTCTCCGGGTCAACGAAATCTCTTGCAGCAGGAGCCAATCATGTCGAATCCATTGCTTCTGATTGCGTCGCCCGTTCATGGCGTATCGAGGCTCGAACGCGAATCGTTCGGAGGTAGGCTCACACCGTTTGCCCAAGAAGCACAAGGAAACGGCGCTTCCATCTCCGTGCCGGACGAATCGGGCTTGCCTCCCGGCATCGCGTCGATGGACCATTGGCTCGATCTCAATGCCTAACCCGCGAGTGTTCTCGATCATAACGCGAGTGAAAGCGTGGAGCAAGAGTCAGCCGGACGAAAGTTCGGGAAGTCGCTTGCGAAGCTGCTCGCGCTGCGGATTAGTTAATCTGCGCGCGGGTGCGGCGATGGCACTATCGAGAGCCAAGGCTTTGAGCGCGTGTTGACGGCCCTTCTCGTCGTTGCCCGATGCGTAGTAGGCCAGCGCCAGTTCGTAGTGCAGCAGCGTATCGTGGGGATCGTTGGGGAGATAGTCCTCCAAGACTTTGGCGGCCAATCGATATTGTTCGCGCACGTTTTTCGCGCGGGCCTCGATGGGTTCGGACCCGACTTTGCTCTTCCGCATCTGCTCGAGACTGGCTTGTAGAATCTCGGCGTAGCGGGTGCGGATGCGAAACTGAACCCAATAGCCCTCCGCGCCGCGCGGATCGAGCTGCACGGCTCGTCCGCCGTGAAGGAGCGCCTGCCGAGCGATGGGCAGTTCTCTGGCCGTCTTCAAGGTCGTCATGTCCCAAACGAGATTGGTCCACCATGCCAGCTGGACTTCGATGCGGGCGTCGTCCGGCGTCCATCGCTCCGCTTGTTGCAGACGTTCGACGACGCCTTTCTGAATGAAGTTCACCGGATAATCGCGAACACCTGGGGCACGTTCGGACGACGGTTTGGCCATTTCCTTTTGGAAAAAGTCGATGGCTTGCAGCGCATCGCGCATGAGTTCGTCGCTCACCAAGACGGGATAGAGGATATAGACGCCGTAACCGAGAAAGAGTCCGAGGAAAATAGGCAACGGCAGAATGAAACTGGCTCCGACGCGATGGAGCCAAGCCACCGGTTTCAGATCGGCGGAATTGAGGGCCAGGGCGGCGGCGATCCACAACATGCCGGCCACCGAGGGAAAGCCGATGCCGCCGGAGACGCACAGATTCAACAGCAGCGCGCCGATCCCAGCCGTCAGCGCCAAGGTGCGTCCTCGCCGAGACCAGTGCAGATGCTCGAAAAAGGCAAAGGCCGCGAACCAAACCACCGAACGCAAACCCGCCGCGTACATCTCGGACCAGATCGTACTCGGAGCAGCCGTGTTGACGCGCAGCACGAATCCGAGCAACAGACCGAACATGCCGCCGACGTAATACTCCCAGCGAATCGGCCTCGGCGTTTCCTCTTCGTTGTGGAGCGAGGGAGGGGCGCAATCTTCCGATTCACTCTGGCGCATCGAGCCGTCAGCCTCGCTCTTTAGGATGTTTACGAACAATCCCACGATCGCCGTCAGCAACGCCGCCAGCGCGAAAATGCCGCAGGTCGCTCCTATCTCCAACGCGAAGTTGTGCGGATCCTTGATCTTCTCCTCGGCCTTCGCCGGCATGAAGCGCGTATAGTGTTCGCCGAAATTGCCGGGGCCGACACCCAGCCAAGGCCGTTCGCCGAGGATGCCCCACGTCGTGCGCCAATACTCCAATCGTTGCGAGACCGTGTTGTTACTCTTGCCCGTGAGACCTGCCAGCCAACCGCTCCGCGCGGTGCCATAGATCGTCCCAGCGACCAGCAACAGGCCGACCAGCGACAGAACCGCATGAGCGCGCAGCCAACGGCGACACAAGAACATGCCGAGCAGCGCGGCGGAGGCGATGGAACCCAAGATCGCACCGCGGCTATGGGTCAACCACAGCGCGGCCAATCCCACGATGGCACACAGAGCCGCCATTGCCGTTTGCCAGCCCGGCACTTTGGCGCGCCAGCAGACCACAACCGCGCCGAGAAGGCCCGGCAGCCACAGCACGAGATAGCCGGCGTAGCTATTGGGATGAGCAAACGGGCCGTAGATATTGTTTTCCATTGCCCGTAGGCGCAGCTGTTCGAGGAATGCCTCGCCGGCGTCCTGGCGTCCGGGGTTCTCTTCAACCCATTTGGCGCGAAAGGCTTGCGGATCTTCGGCCAAAAGCCGATTGTTGGGGATCTCGACGAATTCCTGATAGACACCCTGCGCCGCCAAGGCCGTGGCACTCGCGAGGACCACGGCAAACAAACCCTGTTGCTCCATCGGTGTCACCGCCAGCTGGCGCACCACGAAGAACGACACGAACAGGCCGAACCATTCCCAGGCGATCAATCGCGCCGGAAACTTATATCCCGCCGCTATCTCGGCACTGAGGAAGACGAATGCGACGACGATTAAGAGGGCCGTTTGTACGATGCCGCCGTACCAGCCATTCACTTGGCGACCAGAGACCGTCGGCTCCCCGCTCGCCGGATTTGGCCGCAGCCAATAGCGCCAGGCAGTCCAGCCGACGGCGGCGAGCAACCACAACAGCGTCAGCACCATGCCCCACGGATCGGTCAACGAGGCGGCCAAACCGGCATCCTCGCCGAGTACGAGAGGCCGAGCCACGATCAGCGTCGTCGCAAGCGCCAAGAGCAACCGGCGCAGTAGTTCCGGGCCAGAGGTAGCCAGAACGGCTCGGTGAGGCGTTTCGCCCTTGGCGGTCGGCGAATCATTTGTTTTAGTCTTGCGTGTCGTGGCGCGACTCCTTGATGGCGAATTCCATGACGGCGAGCGCGATCCACCAGAAGGCGAGTTGCGCCAAGACCAGCGCCGCTGCCCGCGCTTCGCTTACGGCATAGACTATCAGCCCGCTCGCCCCACTGGCTAGCGCCAACAGATAAATCGTTCGCACCGCCGTCCACTTCGATAGGCCGCGATCCGTCAGGCGATGCGAAAGATGCTGCTTATCGGCGTGAAAGGGACTGCGGCCTTGCCAGAGACGAAGCAGCACCACCGAGGTCAAGTCGTAGCAGGGCACGGCCAAGATGCACGGCGCGGCCAACCACGACCATGCCGGCGCACCTTCGCGCAGAACTACTTGCAGACTACCGAGTCCGAGTGCGAAGCCGAGAAAGGTACTGCCGGCATCGCCCATGAAGATGCGCGCCGGCGGACGATTGAACCACAAAAAGCCGGATAATGCACCCATCAACGCGACGAACGGACTCCATTCCGTCTCGCTCCTCCACGAGATCGCGGCGAGAAATCCCGCCGCAATCCAGGCGACTCCGGCGGAGAGGGCATCCATGTTATCGAGCATGTTGAAGGCGTTGATCAGTCCCGCGATCCACAGAACCATCGCGGCGCGGACAAACCAGGCTTGCGGCGGCAGACAGAAGAGAACGGCGACGACGGCCACGGCCAGCTGCACACCGAGGCGCAATTGCCACCGTAGCGGTCGAAAATCATCGAGTAATCCCAAGAGAACGATGACGGCGGCCAACGCCGGTTCCCAAGCAACATTCGTGATTCGGAAGCCGAATACCGACACTGCCGCGAAGATCGCCAACCCACCCGCACGCGGCGTCGGGTTCGTGTGAACCTTGCGTTCGCTGGGATAATCGACCAGACCCAAGCGAGGTGCCCGGCGGATCAGCAGTTCCGTTAGCAACATCGACAGCACGAGTGTGCCGGCGAACAACACGAACGCTACGATCATCCGCCACCCTCTTCGCGCAGACGCTGCCGATAATACTCGCGCGCTTGCTGTAGGAATTCGTGTACGCACGGCAGCCGATAATCGGCATAGGTCCACGGCCACGGCTCGAACGCTCCGGCGGTATAGCGCAGCGTCACCTCGGCGAAAATGCCGTCGCGCAGATAGATGCGATGCCCCTGATCCTTCGTCGTCGCCAACAGAAACTTACCGAGAACGAGCAATCCCGGATCGAGATTGACTGGCCGCGCTTCGGGAAAAAGAGCGGCATCGGCCAGCTCGCGCTCCAGAGCGTTCGTTTGCAGTTTGATCTCGGCCAGGCGATCCGGCAGCACCAGCCGCTCGAAGGCGAGGAACCCTTTGCGCAAATGGCTCCCCATGCTGGCTTCGTAATACGTCGTTTGATTGAAATCGAACGGCTTGCTGGCGAGACCGACCGGCCCGAAGTGCGATTCCAGTCGTTCTTGAGCCCAAGGAAGTATCTCTTCGTGCCGGGTGAAGACGGCGACGACGAGCAAAGCGGGAACAGGAGAACGTGGTTCGGCCATTGGGATTCTGTGTCATCGGTGCTTGGAACAACCGTGTACGGTCGATATATCACGTCGTCCCTTATTTGGTCACTCCCCTCTCATGGCTGCCGTCTCCGACGCCTCCATTTCGTGCCCTTGCCCTCGCTCTGATCGGACACAACGGCCAGCGGGTTGAAACCGCGATGCCGATTGGATGGTAGACTTTTTTATCTACCTCGTTTGGAGGCTGGAGTACGATGGGGCGGCGCGATGTTTTGTTTTGGACGCTGATCGGCGTTGGGGCGTTCGCCCTCGGCTCGGGCTTGCTTTCATCGAGCCGAACGAATTCGGCGGCGCACTTCGACGCGAAAGCCTATGAAGCGCCCGATTTCGTCGCCGTTGTGCGGCGCGTCGATGCGTCGTTTCGGCGCGACTGGACGGCGGGGCACATTTCCGCCGCGCCGCAGGCCGACGATTTGCTCGTCGCGCGCCGGCTGGCTTTGGGGTTGATAGGAACCATTCCGTCGTTGGAAGAGATTCGATCCTTCGAGTCGCTACCCCCCGAGGGGCGTATGTCGTGGTGGATCGAACGCATCTTGCACGACCGCCGATTCACCGACAATTTCGCCGAGCGATTTGCCCGCGCCTTCGTCGGCACCGAAGACGGCCCGTTTGTCTTTTATCGCCGCCGTCGCTTCGTCGCCTGGTTGGCCGAGCAGTTCGCCGCCAATCGGGCTTACGATGCGATGGTCCGCGATTTAATCGCTTCCGAAGGGCTATGGACCGACAAGCCTGCCGTGAACTTTCTCAGTGTCACCGTGCAGGCAGACAACAAGAATCAGCCCGATCCGGTGCGTTTGGCCGGTCGAACCGCGCGCGCTTTTCTCGGTCTGCGTCTGGACTGCGCCCAATGCCACAATCATCCCTACGCCGAATGGAAGCAGAGCGATTTTCAGGGGTTGGCCGCCTTCTTCGGTCAGACGCATCTGGGCTTCACCGGCATTTACGATGGGGCGGGAGAATATCAAGTAAAGGAACGCGGGTCGGACGAAATGCGCGAAGTCGCTCCGCGCGTGCCGTTTGCCGCCGAGTTGTTGCCCGAAGACGGCAGCCGGCGTCGGCGACTGGCCGCCTGGATTACGGATGCGAAAAACCCTTATTTTGCCCGCGCCGTCGTCAATCGCGTCTGGGCGATCCTGTTCGGCAGACCGTTGGTCGAGCCGGTCGATAACTTGGAGACCGAGGGGCCGATACCTCCGATTCTCGACCTGCTGGCCGACGATTTCATCGCCCACGGATTCGACGTTCGGCATCTCGTTCGGGTTATCGCCTGCACGGAGGTCTTTCGCCTCGACAGCGCCGCCGACCATGCCGTCGGCGAGACCGAGGAGAAAGCCTGGGCCGTCTTTCCTCTTTCTCGATTGCGGCCCGATCAAGTGGTCGGCGGCATTCAACAGGCCGCGTCGGTCGCCGCGCTGAATGCCGAGTCGCACATCTTCTTCCGCCTGGTTCGCTACGGCCAACGCAACGATTTCGTGCAGCGGTACGGCGATACGGGGGAGGACGAATTCGACGGTCGCGGCGGCACCATTCCGCAGCGTCTCCTAATGATGAACGGCGATTTGCTTCACGAAAAGATCAAAGATTCACCCTTCAACGCCGGCCGACAAATCTCTTGGATGGCGGCCGACGATGCCCAGGCCGTGGAAGCCGCCTATCTGACCGTCTTGACGCGCCGCCCGACCCCGGAAGAGAGCCGCTATTTCGTGCAGTTCCTCGCCGAATCGAAGCTGAGCCGCGCCCAGTGCTTCGAGGATATGTTCTGGACGCTGCTCAATGCGACGGAGTTCTCATGGAACCATTAAACGATAATTGCCATGCCAATCGTCGTCAATTTCTGCATCGCGCCGGTCTGTGCGGCGCGGCGTGGCTGACACCGCTCGCGCATCTGTTGGCCCGCGCCGCCGAAGGCGAGAAACGGCGTAAACCGGCCCAGTCGATTGTCGTGCTTTGGCTCCAAGGCGGACCCAGCCAGCTGGAGACGTTCGATCCCCACCCGAATACCGACATCGCCGCCGGAACCGGGGCCATTCCCACGGCACTCAAGAATGTGCAATTCGCCGCCGGGCTTGAGCGCACCGCCGAGGAGATGCGCTCTCTCGCGCTCATTCGTTCGATGGTGAGCAAGGAAGGCGATCACGAGCGCGGCGTCTACACCATGAAGACCGGCTTTCGTCCCGATCCGACGATACTCCATCCCTCGCTCGGTGCCGTCTGTTGCCACGAGTTGCCGGAGGCGGGCGTGGACATACCGCGCCACGTCAGCATTCTGCCGGCACAATGGCCGTCGCGCGGCGGCTTCCTCGGCGACGGCTACGACGCCTTCAAGACTGGCGATCCCGCCCAAAGCGTCCGCGATACGCTCTCGCGCGCCCCGCGCGAACGCGACGAGCAACGGTTGAAGCATCTGGAAGTCGTCGAGAGCGCCTTCGCGCACGGTCGAGCGGGACGAATCGAGACGACCGGCCATCGCGAGACGATGGAGCGCGCCCGTAAGATGATGACTTCGGAACAACTGAAGGCGTTCGAGGTGGCGCGGGAGCCGTTGGCGCTGCGGCGCGCCTATGGGGATACGCCGTTCGGGCGCGGTTGCTTGGCGGCGCGTCGCCTCGTCGAGGTGGGCGTTCGCTGCGTCGAGGTGACGCTGGACGGCTGGGATACCCACGTCAACAATCACGCCCTGCAAAGAAAACTCGTCGATATTCTCGATCCGGCCCTCGCTGGTTTGCTGCGCGACCTGCGCGAGCGCGACTTATTGAAACGGACCTTGGTTGTGGTGGCGGGCGAGTTCGGTCGTACCCCTAAGATGAATGCCGTGGGCGGCCGCGATCATTGGCCCAACGGTTTCAGCGTAGCGCTGGCGGGAGGCGGCATCCGCGGAGGGAGCGTCGTTGGCGAAACCGATCCCGAAGGCAAAGACAAACCCGCCCGCCCAGTTACGGTCGGCGATCTACACGCCACCCTCCTCCATGCGGTGGGCATCGACTGGAACAAGATCCATCGCACGCCGATTGGCCGCACGGTTCGATTCAGCGAAGGCAAGCCGCTCGCCGACTTGTTGGAATAGCCGCCAAGCAAACCCTCCGTATCGTCCCACCCAAGTGCTACCCGCTAAGAAGCTGTCCGATAAGCCCCTCTCCCCCTGTACTCAGGGGGAGAGGGGAACTTCTGAGACCGTCTCGTCATAATTTCGAGGTAGTGACAAACCGAGTGTCCCTTCGTCGATCGCTCGAAGTCAACGGCGACCATCGGTAGCGTCGCGCCGGCATGAGCGTCCGGAGGCGCGGCGAGCGAAGTCGGCGACGATTTGGCGCACAACTTGCCATGTGGTTTGGTTTTGCGCTTTGTGCTGGATGTCCGGCTCTAGCAAGCAAATGCAGAATGCGGAATGTTCCACGCGCGGGGGGGCACGAAGGGGGGAGAAAATGACACCCACAACCCATCGTCTCGGTCGATCGTAGCGTACAATTGGAGAGCAAGTCAACCACTGCTTCGCTCGTAGGAGGGTAGCGAGATGTTGGTATTAAGTCGAAAGTTAGGCGAGAAGATTTACATCGGTAGCAACATCTGTATCACGGTCGTGGATATCGACCGGGGCAAGATTCGCCTGGGTATTGAGGCACCGCGTGACGTGCCCATTTACCGTCAGGAACTCTTGCCCTTGAAAGGTGCCGAGGTTCCTGCCTCGAATGCCGCCCCGGTACCTCACTAGGGTCGTTCGGTTGCGAACGCCCAATCGAGACGTGCTTCTGCCGATTCGTTTGTTCGTCTCGGCTGCGGCGTCTTTGCTTGCGGAACAGGCCACGCGCACATTCTTCGAGCAGGCAGTGGGGTCATCACAGGGACAGTGATACGGAATCATCGGCAGAGGGAGGCTCAAAGTCTTGAGACTCCTTCTGCCGCATTTTCATTTCCCCCGTCCTTATTTCTCCTCCATCGCTTCCTTGATTGGCTGGATGAAGAAAGTCTGCGGCGGGTTCTTGGCGGCTCCCAATTTCGTAGCGTGTTCCTCGGCCTCGTGCCGCTTGGGATAGTCGAACTTTGCCACGCACTGATTCGAGTTGTTGAACACCCCCCAAATCACCTTCATGCGCACTTGCTTCGCCACGCGCGTCCGCTTGGGCTTCGCTACCTTGGCGGGAGCTTTCTTCTTCTTCTTAGGTGCTTCTTCTACTTCCTCTTCCGCCTCTTCGCCATCCTCTTCGTCGTCGCTTTCTTCGGCTTCGTCGCTTGCTTCGTCGTCGCCTTCTTCTTCTTCTTCGGTCTCGTCCTCATCCTCTTGCTTGCGGCGCTCGGCCGCGTCGTAATCCGCGCGCAGATCCTTGCGGTTGAGAATTCGTCTACCCATCGCTTTCCTCCTCCGGAGCTATTTCGCTCCACTATCTCACGCCGTCACGGTCTTGAGATCGCATCGTGATGATAAAGATATTCGTCTTGTGCGAACGGGACAAGAGCGGTCCACATCCAAACGCCTCGGCAACAGACCTCGACGGTTTTGCCGGATTCCTCGACTGGCGCGGACAGCTGGCATCGGCCCGTGGCTAGTCCACCATCCCCTCGTCGCCTATCATAGAGGGCATGACCGAAACGCAGCGACTTACTTGGAAGGAAGCGTTGTTGCTGGCGATGGTTGTCGCCGTCGCCGCAGGCGCGCGTGCCGGCTATCTCGCGCGCTGTGCCGATTCGGCGCGCAATTCCGGTCCTTTACGAGTCGAGATGCCGCCACCCGAATTGGATGGTCTCGTCGCCAAGCTGAAAAATCAGCGATTTGTCTTGCCCACGGGAGAAGACGGAGCGGACGAGGACACGGCAGCGCTGTCGCCGGGCTATCCCGTGGTGATGGCGGGGGTCAATCGACTGGTCGACGACGCCGTGCTGCCGAGTACCATGCGTTGGCTGCAATGTGGGCTGGGCGCTCTCACGGCGGGGCTGTATTTCCTGTTCGCGCGGCGGGCGTTCGACAGTACGCCCGTCGCCGTCTTGGCCGGATTGCTGTGCGCGCTGCATCCGTTTTGGATCGTCGATACTGCGGTTTTGGCCGATGGCGTCCTCGCTTCCTTTCTGTTGGCCTTCGCACTCTTCCTCGGCGCGCGCGCCGGCCAGACGATGGGACCACTCGCCAGTTTGCTCTACGGTCTGTCGTTGGCAGCGTTGGCCTTGGTGCGGGCCGCTCTGTTGCCTTTCGCCTTCGTCGCCTTGGCGTGGTTCCTCTGGCGCAGCCGTTCGCTGCCGCGAGGCTGGTTGGCCGCGCTGTTGGCGTTTCTCGGATTCGTCAACGGGCTGGCTCCGTGGACCTTCCGCAATTGGCAATTGCATGGCGAACCCGTGCCCATCGTCGATTCCATGTACTATCACCTATGGATCGGCAATCGTCCGGCCCCCGTCGAGGGTTCCAACGACAACGCGCCCGTGCGACGGCCGACGCGCCTCGAACGCGACCGCGAATACTCCCAACGCATTCGTCAAGAAATGTCCGACCACCCCGCCGAGACGGTGCGCCGCCGTCTCTTGGCCGGTCTCCATTTCCTTTTCGGCGAACGGTGGATTCAGTCCGGCGTCCTCGCCGAAGCGACCGATCTCGCCGACGCGCCCGATTGGCTGGCGGGTTCGTATCCGGTGATCCTTGAGACGACACTGTTGGGAATGTTGGGATTGGGGCTGCTCGGTTGGCGTTGGACTTACGGCTGGCGCGCTCGGGCGATGCCGTCGTCCTTGGCGATGGTCTGGATTCCTTTGCCCTATGTGCTGAGTCATGCCACAACGCTGTCGGGAGCGCGTCTCCCACTCGACGGCGTGCTGTTGACCTACGCCGCTTTCGCCCTGGCCTGTTTGCTACCCGGCAGCGCGCGCTTGTGGAAGGGCGAACCATCGGAGCCGTCCGCTTGAGCGCGGTTCGCACCGATCGCGCCCCCTTGTCGGTTTCGGAATCTAAAAAGTTATCTTTTGTTCACCTGAACTCTTGACTACTTCCGAGTCGAAGATTAGTGTTACTTCGGCGTCTCGGTGACGCCTGCGCCGGAGTCGTCCCGGCTGGGACAATGGGGACGGCTCCGGTTTGCTCTCATCTCACCCCCGAACCGCTTTCAATCGAACGATCGTTTCTTACATCTCCCCCTGTCGCCTAAAACCAAATTGCCCTATCCTCTCGCGGTCGGCGTAAGGGTTGACTGGCGATATTTGTGTAATCTTTCTCAAATAGCTTCCGTTCGCTCGCTATTCTTGCGCAAGGACTTTTTCTCGCAATCTGTCGGTGTCTCCCACCTCAGACCAGCGCGGCATGGGATTCGACCGATGGCAAGATCACTCTTTGCAAAGCCAGCATCGTCATGTCGGTGAAGCGAATTTGCAACTCAAGGCCACCCTGGAGAAGCAACGAATGCGAGAAGACCTCTACCGGTTCGTCCGCCACTTTCCCGAACTCGTCGTACTGGATCCGTCCCTTGTTGTCCAATTCCTTCTCCGGCTCCGCATAGCTCAACAGCGAAAGCCCCGGATGCTTGGAGGTTCGAGCCAGCCGGTATTGCAGTTCCAGCAACTCTCCCGGCCGTGTCGGCCTGCTTTCGAGTTGGATGAGGAGAGAAAGCCTGGGCTTTCGCCGTGCCTCGCTGATGCTGAGAATCCGCGCATCGTGTAGGCTCCGGGAAGCGAGGAGCGCGCGCCCGCCCGGCGGAAGCTTGGATCGAAACGATTCCAACTCCGCGTTGTAGTTGGCGATGGCCTCTTCCCACTCCTCCGCCGCCGCTTCCGCAACATCGTCATCGAGCGAGCGAGATCGAACCAAAATCTCAGGCTTGAAGTATCGCATTATTCCCTCTTCTTTGCATACCTGCGCGCTGTGTCGAAGAAGGCATGAACTCCATCGGGCGAGTGGTTGGGCGGGTGGAAGTGAGGAAGAGCCATCCTTCCTTGATGCGATCCGTCTCCCTCGAATCGCGCCTAGAACCGGAGTTCCCTATCCGCACGCGGTCGGCGTTCGGTCTTGAGCGCGCGGATGTGCGTGAACTTCCACTTGTCTTCCACGCTCACCAGCGCGAAGCCAAGCCCTTCCAGAGATTTGACGAATGTATCCCTATCGCTGAATCGTTCCGTCGCTTCGAGGATGTGCAGCTGGCCATCGAGTTTAAGAGTGCGATACGCCTCGCGCAGGTAATCGGAGAAGTTCGCGCCCATGAGGGACAAGGAAAAGATCGCCACGTCCAGGGTTTCATCATCGAGGGGCACATGGGCCAGGTCGCAAGCAACCACGTTTTCATCGATCGCCACATGATCGAAACTGTGGACGGTGTGCCGATCGAACACGGCCTCGGCCAACTTCGCCTCGCCGCAGCCGAAATCGCCGATGACATAACCGCTCCGCCGTGGATGCTGGCACCAGCGGATCATCTCCTCATACGGAACGACCGCCCAATCCTTGCGGGCTTCTCGGTAGAGCGTGTGATACTGCGCCCATTCCTCGGGATTCGACTGAAGGCGCGCATGCGTATTCTCGCTCCGCGTCTGATTCCAGGTCCGGTTCATCGTCGAGAAGTCGCCATAACGGCGTTGACGGTGTGTCACGTCGTCTGGATCCGCATCCGGCAGCGGAACCACGATACGCGGCCTGCTGATGACCTCGACTTCGCCGCTGTCGAGACGTTGCAGCCAGGCCATGACATCTTGATACGCCTGAGCCGCTGTGCGCAGATGTCCCTCCGGCACGACGCCATCGACGGCGGCATCGGCAATCGATTTCTTGAACCGGAGTCGTTGCATCTTCGATTGACACCACGACCAGCGTTCGCCGTGAACCTGGGCAAAGGTCAGCGGCAGGATCATGGTTACGTTCTCCCGACTTTGTCCCTGGCGATAGATGCGGCCCTTGAGTTGCTCGAACTCCGCGGCAGTCCAAGGGAGGACATTGACGATCAGCCGATTGCAAACCTGTTGCAACCCATCGACGCCGGTGCCAATGGCGCTGGAGCCGATCAGGACATCGATATCACCTTCCAAGAAACCATCGAGGCCAGACTTATCTTCGCCGGTGTAGAAACCGACTTTCCAGCCATCTTCCACGAGTGCATCGCGAAGCAGGCGGTCGATCCCTTGGACATAATGGGTATAGATGAGCGTCTTGGGTTCGACGTGAGCGCGGATCAGTGGCAGCCGGGCGCGGGTGAGGATCTGCTCCAGCGCCAACGGAGTGCCCTTGCCGCCGAGCGCGCGGATTTCATCGAGAAACGGGCCGCAATCCACCTCGATCTCGTGTTGCTCGTAGCGGAGTTGGTATTCGGGCATCCAGCGGATGCCGAGCGTGACAAGTCGTTGATGCAGGGCCATGCAGTTCGGCACGGTGGGGCGGGTGTCCAACTCGTCATGGGCCAGGCCGGTGACCAGTTCGACCATGCTCCTGCCTTCCTGGAGATTGTTGATGACCGGGGTGGCCGACATGCCCAGAACGTGCAGATCGGGATTGCGCTCGGCGGCCAGAGTGGTAAGTGCCGCGACCAGTTGCCGCCGCTGGGAAACGTCTTCGGAGCGCTGCTTGGCATAGTGGATTTCGTCCACGATGACGAAGTCGATGGTTTCGCCTTCCGCCAGGGAGCGGACGCGCTCGGCCGAGTCTGGCTGCTGGAACGCCTCGTAATTCAGAATCAGATAGCGATGGGCCGACCCCTCACCCCCATCCCATCTCCCCTGAGGGGCGAGGGGAAAACGTTCTTGACTCCCTCTCCCCCTTGGGGGAGAGGGTCGGGGTGAGGGGGTGGCCCAATCCGGATCAAACGTCTTGGTCGCGACAATGCTATCCGGGAAGATGTCGCGGATGGCGCGTCGCCAGCCCTCGACAACGCTGTTGGGGCAGCAGATGACGGTCAACTTGCTGCCGACCACGCGAGTAGCCAGAACCGCCGCGAGAGTTTTGCCCGCCCCCGTGCCCGACCAGTTGCCCACGCGCTTCCTCTGCTGGACACGCACCGCGAAATGCCGCTGCATGAGGTTCGGCGGCGTCAGCACTCCGTTGACGCGGAAGGAGTAGCCTTCGGGAATGGCAAGATCTTTGACCCGCCGATATTCGTCCAGGAACCGTTTGCGAATCTCCTCGGCATATCCTTCCCCGCGAAACGCCTCCGCCTGCGCCACCGCCGCCGCTTCTTCCCGGTAGGCGTGCTTCCAGATCTTGGCGATTCCCGAGGCGATCAGAAATTCGACCGCCTCCTCATCCGCCGAGCTGATGACTTGAAGTCCGAGCGAAGCAAGCACGTCCTTGGTTTCGACCACCGGAAGCTGCGATTCGGCTTCTTCATTCAGTTGCTCGACCACGGCATCAGCCTGATCGACGGCAGCATCTTCCGCAGCAGTTGGTTTTGTCTCGTCCGCTTCCAGGGCTTCCAATGTTTGCGTAGGGTCTTGCACGAATTGATCGACGAGCGACGGCTCGCCGTTGACGAACTTCGCGATCTCCTCCTTCGGGAACCGACCGGTGGCTAATGCCGTCACAAAGCTCTTGCCCTTCCCATACATGCTGAGCATGCCGTTATATTGAAAGAGCGTGTATAGTTCAGCGGGCGTAAATGTATAGAGATGATCCTTGAGAGAATCGACGAAGGCACGAATAGATTGCACGGTCCAGCCAGTGTTACAGCGTGGGCATCCAGTCGAGAGCCTCGCTCGATGTTCAACTTTCGCTTGCCATTCATGCTCTGCCCCTTTGGGGCACTTCCACCAGACTTTTCTATAACTGCCAGCCATGACATCTTCGGGCTTGAGATCGCCATTCTTCGTTGGATGCCACTCTTTTGCCAGATCAGGGTGTGAAGTCGCCAGGCAGTTGGATTTCACAACGGTCAATCCGGCGCAGCACGAACAGCCAGCACCGAGCCGGGTTCGACTGGCAATCGATGCTTGCCACACATGGTCTTCCTCCACTGGACATTTCCACCAAACTTTCTTCGGGCTTGGCGCAACCACGTCTTCAGGTTTAAGTGAACCATTTCTCGTTGGATGCCATTGCTTTGCTAGTTCGGGATGCGTTGTCGCCAGGCAATTAGATTTCACTGCCTTGAGGTTCTCACAGCAAGGACACCCGCTCTTCATGTGGGTTCTGCTGACAACCTGGGCTTCCCACTCGTGATCCTCCACCACGGGGCACTTCCACCAGACCTTCCTGCCGCTGCCAGAGGTAACGTCCCACGGCGTCAAGCTATCGTTCTTCGTTGGATGCCATTCCTTGACAAGATCGGGCCGAATAGTTGCAAGACAGTTGGATTTGGCAACACGGTTTCCACTGCAATGTGGACAGCCGGAGCCTTGAGCTCTTCCGCGGATCGGAGTTTCCCATTCATGGTCGTCTGCGACCGGGCATTTCCACCAGATTCGTTTTCCGCTGCCTGCCGTGAAATTGTCTGGACGCAAATCGCCGTTTCTCGTTGGATGCCATTCAGCTACCAACTGCGGGTGTGTGGTAGTCAGGCAGTTGGATCGGTCAACTTTTCGATTCGCACAATAAGGGCATCCTCTTCCCTTGGTCCTATTACCAATTATCGATTGCCATTCGTGGCCTACTTGGCATCTCCACCAAACCTTTTTGTTGCTTCCTACAGAAACCATATCGGGGCACAATGCACCATTTTTCGTCGGGTGCCACTCGGCAGCGAGTTGGGGATGAGTGACCGACAACGTACCCTTCATGCGATCTTCTTGTCGGCGTTGTGCGGGCATGAGACTGTCCTCGATAGATTATTCGCCTGTTTTTCGCGGCGCTGGTGCGGCCTGTGCCAGTGTATTGAGGTCCACTTCCAACCCTGTGGCCAAATTGCAAATCGTACTCCAGGATGGATCAGTTCGTCTCCCCTGTTCCAAGTCGCGGATGGTGGCCACGGGAACTCCCGCTTTATTCGCCAATTGCTCCTGTGTTCTCCCAGCCTTCTCGCGGAGCGTTCTAAGAACTGGACCAAAATCGCTATCCTTGACCCAGCGACCATCGATCCAGGAGCAATTCATGATCGCCATGGTCACATGATCGTGGTAACGATTCGATGGGAATGGAGAATCCGCAGCCAGAATTTCGCTGTCGATCAACTCACGGCGGAGACATTTGTGAAAGTCGTTCTTGGTGCAGTTCGCCGTTCCCGGATAATCTTTTGCGCCCCAAGGCCCGTAGACATACCAATCCCCTTTGCCCGGCCCCCGTCGATGAATTAGACTTGTCATCGCTTCAATCTCCTCTGCTTCGGTTCATCTCCTGGCACAACCCACATCAGGTTGCCTTACATCATTATACGGCAATCGCCGTAGTTCTCAAGTGCTGTTCCGGAAAAAAGGAGACAAAATTGAGAAGAATCCGTTTTTCCAGTTTCCCGTAGCACCAATCTCATCCGCCAGGTTGCCATTCCCCGAGTCTACAATTGCTACAGCCGCGTGTCAATATAAATGCGTACACTATCTTGTTGTGCCGGTCGCCGAGAGGGCCGCTTCTTCCGGTACGCGGATGGTGCCTTAACGGAGACAACCGCCGCTGTCCTCGGCGCGTTCCGTTTGCGGGCGGCGATGTCCGACGGTCGACGTATGTCCCGCAGTCCCTTGTGGCGTCAAGACGGTGTTTCCAGCACTTGCCGCCAGCGGCGCGGGACTTCGGCGAAGGCGGCGTTGTAGGTCGCTTCCAGCGGGACGGTGACGGCCAGCCCCGGCTCCAGAAAGAGCGGCATGTCGCTTACTGACAACGGCGCGGCTAAAGACAACAGTCACTCTTCCCAGTGCAAGGGAATCCTGGCATGAAGGATGAACGACACCAACAACTGGGGCTGTTGCTTCAAGGCTGTCAGGGTGTTCCAGATGT
>JAJXWW010000053.1 GCA_021781415.1 Planctomycetota bacterium | reverse complement strand
CCGTTTCTTGTGGAATGTCCAGGATTCTTCACCAAGATAGACGTTTGGCGTACAATCTTCGTTGCACGATTTGCTCAAAAATGCCAGAAATTGGCCCGAATTCGCTTTTTTCGACGAACACTAGCTATAAAAGGACTTATAGCCGTAGCCGATCCCTCCCGCCGCCAATGCCCACATGGCGTTCGGCGACGCGGCCCAATGTTCCAGCATCGCGGCCAAGTCTTGCAAGACGTTCCACGCCGCCAAAGCCAAGCCGCTCAACAACGGTAAGCCGATTTTGCCGCGATCCAATCGACTCAACCGCACCCGCGCTCCCGGCAACAGCATCAAAACATCGAGCTTGGGAATGTCCTTGAATATCTTCAGATAGACATTTTCCGTATCGATGGGACCGCGCAGCCGAGGATGCCGACGGAGTTTGAGTATAAGAACCAAGCGGCGATAGATCGGTACTTCCACCTCCTCGGCGCGATAGATTTTATACCAACGGCGGCAGTCGCGCAGTTGCATCGTGTCGCCGCGGGCAAAGACGGCGGCGTACTCGAACGCGCTGAAATCCACATCCATGCGAATGCCCCACTCGCTGGAGCGTTCGAGAGCCGGTTCGATTTCGGCGCGGCTGAGATGCCGGAACCCGGCTCGTTCCAATAGCCACGCGAAATCGCTCGATAATTCGTTGAGCCGGGCCTGCCTCTCTCCAGCGGTCAACTTCCGCAAGAGCGCCATGTCGTTGTCGGGGTCGAAGGGCAGATAGGCCCGTTTCAGTTCGATCGACCGACCGTGATACTCGCGGTGATAAGTGGCGGCGATTCGTTCGCACAAGACACGAAACAGACGAGGCTCGCCTTCGGTCAACGAAGGATCGGCGCACAGAAATTCGACCAATTCGCTCTGTGCCAGAGGGATAAAGTGTTCGGGGACGGTTGAGGATTGCATGACGGTTTACATTCCGTTGCCAGTTCGACGCATTCGCCACTGTAGTCTCGCCAGCGCGTGGAAGGTATCACCATTCCAGCGCTTCCAAGCGATCTTCCGGCGACGCGATCAACTCGTCGGCCAACTTATCGAGTACGCTCTGCACTTCGCTCATCCGTTCGGGACGCTGATTGGCGTTGAACGATAGACAGCGATGCACCAGATCGCACAAGACCGGCGGTGCTTGCGCGTTGAATTCTTGAACCGGCTTCAACAATCGGGTCCACGTTTTGCCGTCGATGGGCAGCCCGCCCTCTTGTTGAAGCACGGAAGGCGGCAGACGGAACGTCAACATGCGATACATGGTCGCTCCGAAATTGTAAATGTCGGTGCGTTCGTTGACCATTTTATGCTTGGCCTGCTCCGGCGCGATGTATTCCGGCGTGCCTTGGATGCGCCCCTTCCCCTCGCCCTGAATTGTCGCCAAGCCGAAGTCGAGGATCTTCACATCGCCGGAGCGGCTCAGCATGATATTGTTCGGCTTCAAGTCGGCGTGATAAACCTTCCGACGGTGCATGTGAACGAGTCCGTCGGCAACGCATTTAAAGATCTGCACCAATTTCGGCAGAGCAATGGCGGGACAAGAATCCAGCGTCTTGCCGTTGACGTACTCGATGAGCAAATGCACCTTACGGATGCGGAACAGCCAATCCTTCATCGTCTCCAGCGCGTACACTTTGATGAGGTTTTTGTGATCGAGCATGGCCGCAACGCGAAACTCGTGCCGCGCCTGTTCCAGAAACTTTAGGTCGTCCTTGCCCTCGATCGGGACGACTTTGAGGGCGTAATTGCGACTATCGGCGCTGCGGCGAACGTGCAAAATCTTGCTGTGCGCCCCCGAACCGAGCGTGCCTAACACCTGAAACGAACCGATGACCAATTCACTCATGTTCATGCAATCCACAAGGGATTTGCAGGGTGGGCCGAGCGGGACGCGGCGAACCGAACGGTGTCTGGCCGGTCTTGCACGACTCGACTCATCCTACAAAGCTGTCCGCAAACCATGCTAGACATAGTATCATGCAGAAGAGCGAGGTGAAAGCATGAAGAGCGATTTAGCGGCGGATGTCGAGCAACGGACGCGAAGTTTTGGCCGCGAGATCTTCGCCCGATTGGGGCATACGCCGATCGTTCCGTTCGGTCCCGCGTGGTGGGACGAACGGCTCATGGAATGGAGCATGGCCGATGAGGCGGTCAAGCTGCAACTGTTTCGCTTCGTCGATGTGTTGCCGTTGTTGCACACGCCGGAGACGATCGTGCGCCACCTGCGCGAGTATTTCGGAGAGGCGCGCGAACACTTGCCCGGTTGGCTGACATTCGCGCTCCGCTACTTGCCGCGTCGCGGTTTGCTCGGAAAGGGGCTTGCCATCGCGGCCTATCGCTCCGCCGAGCGCCTGGCGCGCAAGTTCATCGCCGGCTCGAATCTGGACGAAGCACTCAACGCGATCGCCTCACAGCGCCGGCGCTCGCTCGCCTTCACCATCGACCGGCTTGGCGAGGCAACCATCACCGAAGCCGAAGCCGAACGGGCGCAGGCAGATTATCTCGAACTCATCGACGGCCTCAGCGGCGAAGTCAATGCTTGGAAAGGGATCGACCTCATCGACCGCGACGACATAGGGGCCATTCCGCGCGTCAACGTCTCGGTCAAACTGTCGGCACTGTACAGTCAATTCGATCCCATCGATCCCGATGGTACGAGCCGTGCCGTGCGCTTTCGATTGCGTCCGATTCTTCACGCCGCGCGCCAACGATCCGCCTTCGTCAACATCGACATGGAGCAACATTCCTATAAGGATTTAACCCTTCAAATCTTCCGCGAGGTTCTCGACGAAGAGTCGTTCCGCGATTGGCCTCACGTCGGTATCGCCATGCAAGCCTATCTGCGCGACACTGCCCACGATCTCGAAGAGTTGGCCGCCTGGGCTAAACGACGCGGCACGCCGGTAACGGTTCGGCTCGTCAAGGGGGCCTATTGGGACTACGAGACCATCGTGTCCGCTCAAAACGGTTGGCCCAATCCGGTATGGTCGCACAAATGGGAGACCGATGCGAACTACGAACGTCTCACCGATTTTCTGTTGCGGCACCGCCGCTGGCTTCGTCCCGCCTTGGCCAGCCACAACGTCCGCAGTTTGGCCCATGCGCTGGCCTTGGCACAAACGCTCCGCCTGCCTCCGGGCAG
>JAJXWW010000081.1 GCA_021781415.1 Planctomycetota bacterium | reverse complement strand
ATACTGTGGTCGTCGCATGGCTTCCTCCTGAAATGCCCTTGGTTGACACACAAGTCATTATCGGGAGAAGCCTTGCGATTGGCTTGGCTACATACCGCCGCTCGGAGCGAACCGGAAAGTACTGAGACTGCCTTCTGACGGTCGATGACTTCGCCCCTGGGGGCGGAGCGAACGACGTTCTCAAGCTGCACCGTGAAGCGGATCGTTTGTTTCGCGCGGCGGGAAACGGCGCGGGACGCGGGCGCATGCGGCGGGATGGGTCTTTGCAACCGGCGCGGCCGCCGCGCGGTTTGATTCTTGCCAGTGGCGAAGACTTGCCGCGCGGACAATCGCTCGCCGCGCGTCTGCTGTCCGTCCCAGTGAAGCCCGGCGACGTTCGATTCGACGCGCTGACGCGATGCCAAGCCGATGCCGCCGACGGTTTGTGCGCGGGGTCGATGGCCGGATACGTCCGCTGGCTTGCGGGACGCTACGAAAGCGCCGTCGCCGGACTGGCCGCCGAACGCGGCGCGTTGCGCGACGCCGCCGGACTCGACGCTGGACACAAACGCACGCCGAACGCGATTGCCGACTTCGGACTCGGCGTTCGGTATCTCTTGCGGTTTGCCGTCGATGTTGGGGCAATCTCCGCCGCCGAGCGCGAGCGGCTCTGGCGAGAGGCATGGGACGCACTCCGCACCGTCGGTGTCGAGCAAGAACGGCACATTGCGGCGAGTGACCCCGTTAGCCGTTTTCTTGCGTTGCTGGGTTCCTCGATTGCCAGTGGCGCTGCACACATTGCATCGGCAGACGGCGATAGACCCGCTACCCCGCAAGCATGGGGCTGGCGCGAAGAACCCGGACGCAACGGCCCGGAATGGCGCGCGACGGGTCGCCGCGTTGGATGGATCGACGGGGAGAACCTCTACCTCGACCCGGATTCCGCGCTCGGCGTCGTTCAAGCGCTTGGTACACAAACCGGCGAACCGCTGGCCGTCTCGGCGCGAACGCTCCGTTCGCGCCTCCACGAACGCGGATTGCTCGCATCGACCGATCCGGCGAGGGAAACTCTGACCGTTCGGCGAACGCTCGACGGCGCGCAACGGAGCGTACTCCACATGATTTCCGGCGCTCTCTTCGGTGAATTTGTCGGGTTCAACCCGACATTTAGGCAGGTCGAAAAACCCGCCCCGACATCAAAAAACGCTTCGATTTCCAGTGAGAACGGCGAAATTGTCGGGTTTGTCGGGTCGCCAACAATGGATGCCATAGACGGGGAAAACAATAATTCCGAGAGCAAGGTCGGCGACGCATACGAGCCGCCGCACGCCGCCCCTCTCGACGCGGGCGCGCTCTCGTTTGATTTCGGAGCGAACGCAAAGGCGGCGCGGGAATCGGAGGCGCTTTAACGTCCGCTTGCGTATACTCTATTCAGCTGCCTTCCGTTCCCTTCCTTCCTTCGCGGGGTATCGCGGGGGATGAAAGGGCCGAATTGTACAAACAAACGACCGTTTGCTGGCGGCCTAGACTTCAACAATTGTCAACAGGCGATCGCTCCCCTTCCTTCGCGGGGCATTGCGGGGGGGGGTATGTTTCGGACTTATCCGCACGATTAACGTGCGGGGGATTGCGGGGGATGAAATGGCATCGCTTTCAAAAGATTCTGACGGGCGCTATCGGATTCAATTCACGGGGATCGGCGACAAGAGGCATACCGTCCGTTTAGGTAAGTGCGACAAGAGAACGGCGACCTCGATTCGCGTGCGCGTTGAAACGCTGCTCAATGCGCGAATCCAGAATGTACCGATAGACCGCGATACGGCAGCGTGGCTTGCGGGTATCGGGAACGAGCTACTCGATAGGCTATCCGCCGTTGGCTTGTGCGAACCCAGAGCGTGTCAGGCAGCGGTAGGGGCATTCCTTAGCGACTGGCTTGCACGAAAGACGATGGGACATAAACCTACGTCGATCCGCGCTTGGAAGCAAACGGTCGATGCCCTGTCTCGAGAGCATGGGAGCAAGGCTCTGACTTCCTTCGCACATTCGGACGCGGAAGCATGGCGCGGGGCGATGGTGGTAGCGGGACTGCGAGACGCCACGATTCACAAGCGCTTAGGACACGCGCGCCAGTTCTTTGAAGACGCCGTGCGCCTCGATCTGATCGACGCGAACCCCTTCCGGCACGTTCGGCACAGGAGCGGCAACGCGGGCGAACGCCGCGCCTACGTCCTCGTGGAAGACATTGAGCGGGCAATCGAGTACGCACCTAATGTGCATTGGAAGCTGTTGATTGCCCTCGCTCGCTTCGCGGGACTGAGAACCCCATCGGAACCGCTATCGCTCACCTGGGGCGATGTAGACTGGCTCCGTGGCCGTCTTACCGTCCCATCGCCGAAAACGGAACACTTAGGAAAACCCCATCGCATCGTTCCCATGTTTCCGATGCTTCGCCCCTACTTGGAACTGGCTTACGATCAAGCGCCAGAGGGTGAAGTCTTCATCTTCCCTGCGAAGTGGAGAGGACGTAGCGAGGGTAAGGACGGTTGGGGCGGCGCGAACCTACGAACCAACTTCGCTAAGATCGTCCGTCGCGCCGGATTGGAACCGTGGCCGCGCATATGGCACTCTCTTCGCGCGTCTTGCGAATCGGACCTCGCATCGGCATTCCCTCTGCCCACGGTCACGAAGTGGCTAGGGAACACGCCGTCCGTAGCGCTACGGCATTACGTCGATCCGACCGAAGACGCCTTCACGAAGGCGCAAGAGTGGATACCGACCTCGACGCAAGGCGACGCAAATTCCGACGCAAAGCGACGTAAAAGTGACGTAATTTCCGACGTAGACGGTAGCAGAATAGAGCGGACAGAAACGACACAACCCCTTGATTTTCAAGGGGTTGGTCTTTTAGATTCCTCTACTGTCAATCTCTGTCATAGTGCCGAGCGGGAGTGTATGGGAATCGAACCCACTGAGAGCTTTGTTCAAACCCTCCACTGGTTTTGAAGACCAGGGCCATCACCAGATGTGCAAACACTCCCTTCAGGTGAATCATCATTCTACGATCCGAGGGGAGGTGAGAAAAGATGTCCGAGTCCCTTCCCAGTGGAATTAGCTGTATAAAGCTGCGCTCGAATTCTCCCTCTCTCCCCTGTATTCAGGGGAAAGGGGTTGGGGGGTGAGGGGTAACAAACGGATGGAGACGCCGAACCCAATCGTTCTCGCCAAACCCCTCACCCCCGGCCCCTCTCCCCTGAGTACAGGGGAGAGGGGAGTAGCGCAGTCCTGTTACAGAGACAGTTGGCTCGCGGCCAACACTGCCAGTAATCCGCCCAGCAGCGGTAGTGCGAGACGGCGCACCAACCGCATCGGAGGGACATCGACCAGCGAGGCGCACATCAGCGTCACGGCGGCGACCGGCGACAGCGTGCGTCCCGCCGACGCCGCCAGGGCCACTACTGCGCCCAAACGCACAGGATCGTAGCCGAGTTGGTTCGCTGGCTCGACAAAAAAACCGAACAGGCTCTGCGTCGTCGCCATTCCCGAACCGCACAGGATGGCGAACGCCAGAGGTAAACCGACTGCCGCAGGCGATAAGAGACTCGGCCACATCTGCAACAATTGGCCGAGAAGCGCGGCCAAGCCGATCCGTTTCACCCCTTCGCCAATACAACTCGCACCCACAATCAACGAAAGGATGTTTGTATAGGCATAGCCGACACCCTCGAAAAACGTCCGGGCGGTGCTGGCGAGATACTTTCGATTCGACAGAGTGGCGACGACGACGCCGATCAGCATGGCCGCCCCGATGAGTCGGCAGTCGAAGTGCGCTTGCAGTTCGCTCGGCGGCCCCTTGAAGCGATCCGCGTCCACCAGCCAATGCCTGGGCACATGGAAAAAACGAAAAGGCTCCGGCAAGGAGGTTAGGAACAGCAGTGCGATGGGCACAAATGGCACGACCGCCTTCAGAGGATGGATACGGTGGGGAACGACGGGATCGGAACCATCCATCGCTCCCTCGCCGCGCTCCGAATCGCTCCGCGCTGCGGCCTCTTTGGCGAAGCGCGCTTCGACGCGCAAGCTCAACAGCCAGAAAAGCGTCGTGGATACGCCCAATTCGAGGGCGAGGAGAGGCAGTACCTGCGCGATCCAGCGAGGGGACGAGAATGCCGCTGCCGTCGCTTCACTGACGCTGCGTGCCTCCGGCGCTCCGGGATTGAGCAAATCGCCACCCAGCGAACAGCCGAGCAGCAGCGCCGATCCGATCGTTGACGGCGAGAATCGTGCTGCCCTCAGCAACGGAACCAGGACCGTGCCGAGGAGGACGGCCGTACTCATCTGGCTGACAACCGGCACGTTCACCAATGCGCCGACAATCACCGTGCCGGGGAGCAGAAGCGGTCGGATGCGCTGAATGGGTTTTAGCAGGAGATGCACCAAATCCCGATCGCACCCCGTTTGTCTCAGGACGTAGGCGAAACCGAGCGAGCAGGCGATCGGCAGCACGAAGCGTTCGTCTACCAATGTGGTCAAGAAGGTCCGCACAATCGCATCGGGTTGACCGGCCAAGCAGCCCAACACGAGTGCCGACAGCAACAAGGTGAGTCGCACCTCGCCGCCGCGAAGAATTGCCCAGACGGCGAGGACGAGTACCAAGGAACCGGCCAAGAGGATCATGCGTTCTCAATCTCTTCTCGAATACGGCGGCCCTTCCCTTTTGCCGCCATGTCTCCGACAATGCCCCTGTCGTCCTCAATGAACGAAAGGAATCATCCCATGTCAACCCATTCTTCCACCAGCAGTGCCCAAGGCGTTGCCTGGAATCTCGGCGATCTTTACACCGGCGTGAACGATGCCGCCATCGAAAGAGATCTCGATGCGGCTCTTCGGCGCGCGCAAGCGTTCGAGTCCGCCTATCGCGGCAAGATCGATGTACCCGGCGGTCCTCCCATCCACACGTTCCTCGAGGCCGTCGCCGAATTGGAGAGTCTGTCCGAACAGATGGATAAACCGAGCGTCTTCGCCGGTCTCATGCACGCCGCCAAGACGGACGATCCACCGCGCGGCGCGCTCCTCGCCCGCGCGCGCGAACGGCGCGCGCTCATCAACAAGCATCTCATCTTTTTCGATCTCGAATGGGTTAAAATAGAAAGCGCCGACGCCGAACGCCTCCTCGCCGAGCCTTCGTTGGCGCGCTATCGCCATTATCTGGACCAAAAACGCGCCTGGCGTCCCCACTATCTTAGCGAGCCGGAGGAGAAGCTCCTCGAAGAGAAAGCCATCACTGGCCGCGCCGCCTTCGTGCGCCTGTTCGATGAGACCGTGGCCTCGCTGCGATTTCCCTTCGAGCGCGACGGCAAGAGCGAAGCCCTATCGTTGTCGCGGATCAACGCGCATCTCTACGATGCCGACCGCGATGTGCGCCGCGCCGCCGCCGAGGGCCTGACGACCGGCCTGCGCGACAATGCCCGACTGTTGACGTATTTAATGAATACGCTCGTCCTCGATCATCGCTCCGATTGCGAGTTGCGTCGCTTCGATAGCCCCATGGCACCGCGCCATCTCGCCAACGAGATCGAGGCCACGGTCGTCGACGCCCTGATGACGGCGACGGAACGCTACCACGGAACCGTCCATCGGTATTATCGCCTCAAGGCTCGCCTCTTGGGAGTCGAGACGCTGTACGATTACGACCGCTATGCCGTGCTATTCGCGGACATGCCCCCGTGCGATTGGACGACGGCGCGGAGTATCGTCCTCGAGAGCTACGAGGCGTTCAGCCCGCGCGCCGGGGCCATCGTCGGTGAATTCTTCGACAAAAACTGGATCGACGCGGAGTTGCGCGACGGCAAACGAGGTGGCGCGTTCAGCAGCAGCACCGTGCCCAGCGTCCACCCCTATATCCTCATGAACTTCACCGACAAGCTGCGCGACGTAATGACCTTGGCTCACGAACTCGGCCACGGCGTCCATCAATACCTGTCGCGCGGCGTCGGCTACTTGCAGTGCGATACGCCGCTGACCACGGCGGAAATGGCCAGCGTGTTCGGCGAGATGCTGACGTTCCAACGCTTGCAGCAGCGCTACCCCGATCCGCGCATTCGTCTCGCCATGCTGTGCGGCAAGATCGAAGACAGTTTTGCCACGGTGTTTCGCCAGGTCGTTCTGACGCGCTTCGAGCAATCGCTGCATCGAGCGAGACACGAACGAGGCGAGTTGACGACGGAGCAAATTAACGAGCTATGGTTGTCGGCCAATCGACCCATGCACGGCGAGGTGGTGCGACTGACGGCGGGGTACGGTTGGTGGTGGTCGTACATCGGTCATTTCGTCCATGTGCCTTTTTACTGCTATGCCTATGCCTTCGGCGAATTGCTGGTGCTTGCTTTGGTGCAGAAGTACAAGCAAGAAGGGTCAGCCTTTGTGCCGCGCTATTTGGAGCTGTTGTCGTCGGGTGGCTCCGACGCTCCGCACGTGCTGCTCGCCAAGCTCGGCGTCGATGTCACCGATCCCCGTTTCTGGGAGTTGGGACTTCGCTTGCTCGACGACATGGTAACGGAGGCCGAAGGGTTGGCGGGGCGCGTCTGAGTCCCTCGAATCGACGGCGCTCAGGGCGATGGTGGTTCCAATACGCGCTGCCAGCGGCGCGGCACACCTCGATAGGCGGCCCGATAGGTCGATTCGAGAGGGACATTGACGTAAATGTCCTCCTCCAAAAACAGTGGCACGTCGATCAAGTCGCGGCCCACCGCGGTCGGCTCCACATAGGCGCGCTTGCGAGGACCGGCCGAGTACGACGCCAACGTCAGTGGCTCGGCGGAGGGAAGCTCGAACGCCCGTTCGTTAAACTCGGACCAGATCGCTCCGTGAATGCCGTTGGGATCGCGCGAACTCGGAGGGAACAGATCGACGACCAACAGGTGATAGCCGCGATACAACGCCTCGACCGCTTTCTCGACGAAGGAACGCAGAGCGTGCCGCGACGACTTATTGCCTGGAGAAACGATTTCCAACAGGGCGACGATGCGGTCTCCGCTGGCGTGGCGGACGACGAGGGTGCGTCGTTTGAGGACATAGTCGTTCATCTCGGCCTCGGCGGTCACGCGCATGCGCGGCGGTGCGACGCGAACGGCCACGCCACCGTCGCCGTGAGACCGTGGGTCATTCGTCCCGTTCGCGTGTTCATCGGGCACTTGCAGGGTCAACACATCGGGTCCGAGCGGCCCGGCAATCTGCTCCGCTTGCGCGTAATAGTCCGCCGGCAAGATACCGCCGTTGAGAGCGTTTCGTATCTCCGCAATCCAAGCCAGATGGAAATCGTGCCAGGTTCCCGCCGTCACGCGGGTCCAGTCGTGAATAGGCATGGTCTCGCCCTCTGAATAAGGGGGATTCGACGTATCCTCTGCGTATTATACATCGGAAGGCACGGCGAAGACATCGAGCGATTGGGAGGACGATGCGCGCGCACAACTCCAAACGGATGCTCCGGCGCTGTAGGATGAGAACGAGGCAGCAAACGAATCCCGCCTGCGAGCGCGTATGACCGACCAAGCGAAACACTGGAGCGAAGCCGCCGAGGGCTATGAAGAAGCCTTTATCGATCCCTATTTACCGGATGTTCGCAATCCGTTGCGTCCTGCTCTCACTGCGCTCGCCGCTAAGACAAAAACGGCCGCCGATCTCGGTTGCGGTATCGGTCCCTTGCTGCCCTTTCTCGCCGAGCAGTTTGGCCGCGTCGTCGCCGTCGATTTCGCCGAAGGGATGCTCGCCCGCGCCCGCGAACGCTGTCGCGGCCTGACCAATATCGAGTTTCAGCCGGGCGAGCTCACCGACTTGACCCAGTTGGCGGATCGAGTGGATGTGGCGGTGGCCGTCAACAGCTTAGTCTTGCCGGATACCGGAGCTTTGGACGCAGCCTTGAGTGCGGTTCATGCCACGTTGCGCCCCGGCGGACACTTCCTCGGCATCGTGCCGGCCATCGACGCGGTGCATTATTTCACCATGCTCTTACTCGATCGGGCGAAGCGAGCCGGAATGCCGGATTCCAAAGCAAGGCAAAACGCCGCCCATCACGCCGAACACGAATACTACGACTTCGCGTTCGGCGACTTTCGTTACCAGGGACTGCAACAACATTTTTGGCAGCCGTTCGAGGTGCGCTACCGGCTGCGCCGCGCCGGTTTTCACCGCATTCGCCTGTCGAAGGTACACTTATCGTGGCAGCAGTTCGGCTGCGCCCGCGATCTCGGCGACGAGCCGCCGCCGTGGGACTGGTACTTTCACGCCGAGCGCTAGGAGCGCGAAGGGAATCGTCACCGCTCAGCGTTAGGATTCGTCCACTATTTCATCGAATCTACATCAATTCTTCCTCAAGTTGGAGCCCTCGATTCAATTTGGGTAGAATATTCCGCCTTTATGGGTTTTTCCTGTAAAAAAAGTAAGGCAATCTTGCCGATGTCAGCATGGGCGCGCGGGGGAGTGCGCTCAACAACGCTTGCACAGGGATGGGAGTGGGAATGGGTATCGAGCGTTTGCTACATCGTGGGATCGTGGGGTCGGTCGTGCTGGCCGGTCTCTTGGCGAGCGCAGGGAGATTAGGCGCGGAGGAGAATCTGGATGCGCTGCGGCAGCTTGTGGAACAACAAAGCCAACAACTCGAACAACAGCGGCAACAACTGGAAGCGATGCAGAATCGACTCGATCATCTCGGCTCCGATCCGAACTTGCAGCCTGCCTCGACTCTCTTCCAGACTCTCCCCGCGGCGGACGCACCCAAAAGCATCGAGCCTCCGAGCGGCGCTTCCAAGGGGGACGGTAATAGTCCGAGCAAAAGGAGCGAGACCCCTCTCGCCGCCGATGAGACGGGTATCCGCCGTGTCGTCGGGGATTACCTGAAGGACAATCCCGGCGCGGGTATGCCCGCCGGAGTGCAGACCGGCTTCGCTGCCGGACAGGGCTTCTACATCCGCAGCGCGCCCAACCCGGTATACAACAATTGGGAGGATCAGAGCCGCATCCCTTTTGAGTTGCGCATTCGCGGACGCATCCAGAGCGATTACTACTACTACAATACGACCGACAACCTCAATCACTTGACCAATCAGCACTACGAGCCAGCGGCGGGCGATTTTTCGCAGATCGAGGTCAAGCGTCTCCGGTTGTTCTGGGAAGGAACGGCCTTCGACCCGAACCTTCGCTATCAGTTCCAGATCGACGGCACGACGCGCGGTTTAGGTGGTTTTCAATCCAATCGCATCGCCGAGGGAACGAGCAACGCGCCGCCGGGAGCCTCTTACGGAGCGCCCGGCATCGGTGGGGCCCCGTCCACAATCGGCGGCGGTGATGTGGTCGATCATGCCCTGCGTCTGTTCACGGCTTTTATTGCCTACGACATCCAACTCGGCTCGCGCGGCAGTGGCTGCGGGCCGAACTGTCCGGACGGAACCTACGCCTATCATCCCGTGCTGACGTTCCTCGTCGGTAAGCAACAGCCGTTCTTTGGCTTCACCGAAATCCTCGGCAGCGCCAATGCCCAGCTCGTCGATTTCGCCATGGCCGACTGGTTCTTCGACGCAGACGATAACAACATGCTCACGGCGGCCACCGTTCAGTACCGCGACTTCGACGACCGCCTGTTCCTCACCGGCATGATTACCAACGGCAACGAATCGCAGTTCCCCAACATCCTCATGGATCGTCTGCCCGGCTTCATCGCCGGCTTCTGGTACGACTTCGGAGGCACATGGGACGACCGCGCCAATCGCTATCAGTTGTACGGTTCCTCCCTCTCCGACTTGGAATGGAGCCCCAATCCCGTCCTTCGCGTCGGCGGCGCTCTCAACCTCGTCCCGATGGATCGACGCAGTATTTACGGCGATGTCGAGCAGAGTCGAGTTCTCGCTTCCACGGCGGGGCCAAACGGCACGAGGCTCATCAACTTGCTCGACGGCGCGCCCGGCATTCCACTCGGAGCGCACGCCGTCGATAAGTTCGATTCCTACACGTTCGATTCTTGGGCTTCCTTCCACTGGCGCGGTTTCAGCCTGACGAACGAATGGTGGTGTCGGCAGTTGACGGGCTTTCAAACCAATCCCAAGGGCGGCAACCAGATCGTCTATCAGACCGGCAACGGAGCAAATGCCCTTTTCCCGGGCGGCAACCTCATCGACGTGGGCATGTTGCTTCAGGGCGGGTATTTCGTCATCCCCAAGAAACTCGAAATCGTGGGACGCTATTCGACCATCGACGGGGCGAGCGGCAGCATCGACGGCAACGGCAAGGTTCTCGGCAAGGTCTCGGTGGCCGGCGTCAACGGGCCGGTCGAGATCATCCAAAACGCCTTTCGCTCTTTCCATCAGTCCAACGAGTACGCAGTCGGATACAATTACTATTTCTATGGCCAATTAGTCAAATGGTCGAGCGATTTCAGCGTCTACCAGGGAGGCAACCCCGCTGCGGGTGGTTCGTCTCCGGCCGGTTACATCGCCGGTGTCGACGGTTGGATGGTGCGAACGCAAATCCAACTGGCGTTCTGAGCGGGCGTTGCCGCATCGACTGCGCCGCAGATCACCTTGGGCATCGAGAATTCCGTGGCGCGCGCTACTCCCCTCTTCCCTGAGTACAGGGGAGAGGGGCCGGGGGTGAGGGGTTTGGTGAAATCGAATGGATTCGGCGTCTCCATTCGTCCCTTGCCCTTGACCCCCAACCCCTCTCTCTTGAGTACAGAGGGAGAGGGGTAAATCCGAGAGTTGCGCAGCACCGCTAACAAAGAACATTTACATCGTGTCCCGATAGGCTGCGAAAACGATCTTGACAAATCCTTAAGGTATACTATTTTCCTCGCTCGTCATGGAAATTAAATGAAATCGGTCGTGCGGATGGAATCATCCGTACACGCGGAACCTCTCTCTCCGCGCAAATAGGGAACGAAGGAGTTCTGCCATGCCACCTGCGCGGAGAGGTTGGATTCGTTGGAGGAAAAGTGCGTTCGCCCTTCTACTCGTCCTTGGAGTAGCGGCTCCCTTGTGGACGCAAGAAATTCCGAGTGGACAAGGGACCGTACTCCCCTTGCCTACCTCGGCGAAGGTAGACCCGCCCGTTGCGGACCCCGTTTTGGTCGGCGAAGAACCGGGCGCATCGTCGGTAGCGCCTCAACCCATTCCCAACGACGCGCCGCCACTCTTTCCCGATTCGAGCGGCGGACAGATGCCGCCCACGGACGCGGCGAGCAGCGAACCGAAGGGTTGGTGGACGCGCGTTCCCAACGTCCAAGCGATGCCACCCTTGGGGCACACCGTCCTCACCCCCAAAGGTCCGGGTTATTATACCTTTCTGGATGTGTTGCAAGACAAATACCGCGAGACACCGCCCAAATATCCCTATCCGCGCTTCGGCATTTATCCCGGGTCGTTCATTAACGCCGATTGGCGCTACTTGGATAATGCGGAAGCCGTCGATCGCGATTATCTCGATTTCCTCAAGCGCATTCGGCTGGGCGACGATTTCATGTTCACCACCGGCGGCGAATTTCGCTATCGCTATAATAACGAATCGGACAGTCGGCTCTCCGGCAAGAACAACGTCTACGATCTGACGCGGACTCGGGTATACGGCGATTTTTGGTACCGAGACATTTTTCGCATCTACGGCGAACTCATCAACGCGCAGTCGTTCAATCAAGATTTACCTCCGTTGCCCGTCGATCAATACAATGTCAATTTTTTGAATCTATTCGTGGACTTGAAGACGGCGACGCTATTCGATCGACCCATGTATTTGCGCGGAGGCCGTCAGGAGCTATTATACGGCTCGCAGCGTCTGATCTCGCCGTTGGATTGGGTCAACACGCGCCGCACGTTTCAGGGCGGCAAGCTCTTCTGGCAGAGCGATAAATTCAGCCTCGACGGCTTTGTCGTTCAGCCGGTCATTCCCAGCGCCAACAGCTTTGCTTCCGTCAATTGGCAACAGATTTTCAGCGGGATTTGGGGAACCTATCGACCCACGAAAGGAGAAAGTCTCGATCTGTATTATCTTGATTTTCAAGACTCGAATCAGATTTACATCGGTCAATACGGAGCCAAGGGGACCGAGAACGTGAGTACCGGCGGCACGCGCTGGTACGGCAATAAGAACGATTGGCTGTGGGACATGGAAGGCATGTTGCAGTTTGGCCGCTATTCCAATCAAGGGATTCTCGCCAACGCCTATACACTCGGCGGCGGTTACAATTTTAGCAAGCTGCCCATGAATCCGACGCTGTGGATGTATTACGATTACGCATCCGGCGATCCCAATCCCGGTGGGACCGTGCATCGCACGTTCAATCAATTATTTCCGTTCGGCCACTATTATTTCGGCATGATGGACATCGTCGGCCGGCAGAACATCAACGATTTTCATGCCGAGCTGTCGATATTCCCCGTCAAATGGTGGACCATTTGGACGCAGTATCACATTCTGCGCTTGGATAGTCCGAAAGACTTTCTCTACAACTCGGCTGGGCTACCCACGCTGCGCGATCCGACCGGAACCGCCGGCATCAACGTCGGCGAGATTCTCACGGTCATCAACAATTTTTCGATCGATTTGCATCAGAGTGTCTTCGTCCAGTATTCGCACCTTTACGCGGGTAATTTTCTCCGCCAAGTTGGCAACGGAAAATCACCGGATTATCTATACTTAATGTACAGCTATCGCTGGTAGGCCGGTGTCCTCTCCCTCCGTTCGGGGGAGAGGACAGTAGTGATTTGGTTCGGAATAACGTCCCGAATGAGGGGTAGTGTAGGGTGGGTCGAAGCGCAGCGAGACCCACCGGAAGCGCATGGTGGGTCTC
>JAJXWW010000167.1 GCA_021781415.1 Planctomycetota bacterium | reverse complement strand
GTGTGGAGAAGCGAACGCTGCGGCGGACGACGATCTTGACGAAGACGCAGGAGTGGGCGGGTTTGAAACAGGGTTTCGAGGTGACGCGGGAACGCACAATTGGTGGCGTGACGACGCGGGAGACGGTGTACGGCATCACGAGTTTGAGCGTGGAGCAAGCGGATGCGAGTCGGTTGTTGGAGTTGACGCGAGGCCACTGGGGTATCGAGAACGGTCTGCACTACAAGCGTGACGTGACGCTGGGAGAGGACGCGAGCCGGATACGTGAGGGGAGCGCGCCGCAGGTGATGGCGGGGCTACGCAATAGTTTGGTGCATCTAATGGACGGCACGAACGACGGCTTGGCCGCCGCCCTGCGAACCATGAGCAACTACTTCAACAAAGCCCTGAATCTTCTCGGCCTGCCTCAGATTGAATAATTAAACCGCCCTGGCACCCGCGGCTCCATGTGCCGGATCGAATTGTGGTCGCAGGCGTTACCAAATCGACGCTGTATGGCTTTCTCCTTGCTGGAGCCTAGTTTTCCGAATTCCTGAGTTTTTTGGAGAAGCGGGGCGCGACGGGGCGGGCGGGCGCGGTTGCCGTGTGACCGGGTGAGACGAACCACGGCGCATGGGATCGTTCTTGGTGGTGGTTCGGCAGGGTGCCAACGCAGAGGAGGACGAGAGCGTCGCCGGATCGTCGGTGCAGAGATCCGCCGATCCGAGGACAGATCGGCGACACTCGCATAAAGATGCGATCGGATCGCGGTAAAGAACACCTTCGGTTACGAAGGTGCATCGCAGTTGACCTCGGTGAAGAGTACCAGTAATATCACCGTCGGGTAAACGATTGAGACAACGAACATCGCCATCGGCGAATACTGGACGTACTCCTGGAACGACGCCAACCAGTTGACCGTGGCGGCGGATTATCAGTCCAACGGCACCTTGATTCAGTCGGCGACATTCCAATACGATGTCTTCGGCAACCGCGTTGAGGAAGACGACTACAACGTCTCGACGCAGGTGACGACGGTGACGAAGTTCGCCTACGACGCCGTCGGCAACATCTGGGCGGATCTGAATAGCAGCAATCAGTTGGTGGATCGCCGTCTGTTTGTGGATGTCAATGGCCAGACGCAACCGTTCGCGCGGATTGATTCCAGCGGCAACGTGTCGTGGTATCTGGCGGACCATCTGGGGTCTGTTCGTCTCATCACAGACAACAGCGCCGCGGTAATCGACCAGATCGACTACGACGCCTGGGGCAATATCACGAATGAGACGAACGCGGCGAACGGCGATCGCTACAAGTACGCCAGCGGGCAGTACGACGCCGTTCTCGGCATGACGCTGTATGCCCACAACAGCCCGGGTGTTTAAGGCAATTGCTGGAAGGAAAGTGTCTAAGAGTGATGTAGTCTAAAACGACTTCTGCCCATAGTCGCCGAAGTCAGAATTATTACGAGCAGATCCGATTCATCCTCATATGCTCAGAAACAGGGGCTGCTGCCCTCCTCTTGATGATTCGGAGAGGCTCTAGGGGGAAAAACGATGCTGCCCGTCTCAATTACATTGTTTTTCGGAAGCATTCTGGGTCTGGATTCAGCACCCACAGCATCAACTCAGATCGTACAGATGCTGGATTTGAGAGGCGAATGGGAAGGTCATTGGTATTTTGAAAGCGGCAAAGCCTTCTCTCTTGAGGCGAAAGATGGCAGTATCACTGCGTGTGATGGAACGGAAATAAGGTTCTTGCAAATCAAAGATATTGTTGACGAGGGTGGTGGCAATTTGCGTGTAAAATGGTATTGGTCAAAACATGGCTGGGCTCAAGGTATCTATAGGCAAGAAGGGGATCGGCTATGCATTTGTTTCTTCGATCAATTCAGTCATCGACCTAAATCCTTTGACTTCGGCACTGATCGACACGTTCTATATCTTCAGCGAAATAGAAAGAACGGTAACAAATAGAAAGCAGTTGTGGCGCGAACTGTCAGTCCAACGGCGTATTGATCCAGTCGGTGACGTTCAGGTACGATATCCTCGGCAACCGCGTTGAGGAAGACGACTACAAGCCCTCGACGCAGGTGACGACGGTGACGAAGTTCGCCTACGACGCCGCCGGCAACATCTGGGCGGATCTGAATAGCAGCAATCAGTTGGTGGACCGCCGTCTGTTCGTGGACGTGAATGGCCAGACGCAACCGTTCGTGCGGATTGATGCCAGCGGCAACGTGTCGTGGTATCTGACCGACCATCTGGGGTCTGTTCGTCTCATCACAGACAACAGCGCCGCGGTAATCGACCAGATCGACTACGACGCCTGGGGCAATATCACGAATGAGACGAACGCGGCGAACGGCGATCGCTACAAGTACGCCAGCGGGCAGTACGACGCCGTTCTCGGCATGACGCTGTATGCCCAAAACAGCACGGGTCGCTGGTACATGGCGTCCAACGGCAATTGGCTCAACGCGGATCCAACGGGCTTGGCCGCGGGGCCGAATCCGTACGATTATGTGGGGAATAATCCCACGAATGCGATTGATCCAAGTGGTTTAAAAGGCGTTGGGCAACACTATGTTCCAGTGAAAGTGGCTAGGGACCTGTACAATGCAGGATTGATCGACAGGGATGCCGCGCTGGTCGCTGCGGGATACTACTCTGGGCCGACCAGTGATAAACGAGGATTGGGACATGGCAACAGCACGCTCGAAGGCGTAACACATCCTGGTTACAATACACTCGTCGAGGAAGACTTTCGCGCGTACATAAAAAATAACAAAATCAATAAAATGAACGCAGAGGAGATGAAAACGTACATTGATCGAATTGCAAGTCTCGATAAATCTTTACACGCTGATATTAATAAGTACAATGCTGAAGTACATCGTCTGCGAATTCCTGGAGGGACTCCCACGAAGACGGACACTGCTGGATATATGGCTCGTGGCAAGAGTTACGTTCAGCGAAACCCCGGAAGATTTAAGGGCATGGCCTTGATGGTTGCGCTTGGCACTCTCCTCGGTTGTATCGGATGTGTTCAAAAAGCACAAGCCCTCACTCAGAGTCCAGCGTTGGCCAATGCGATTCAGGCGTTGGAGCAAGGAGACATCAATGGTGCAAGAGAAGCATTGGTCGACCCGATTAAGGGTCTCGGCGTTGAGATGGAGAAGAATGACATCCGGTTCCCTGGAACGACTTTGCCGCCGAGCGAGGCCATCGAGCAGTGGGTGGATAAGGGCATCGATCAAATGAATCAGTATGCGTCGGATCTTACTGGAATGCCTTACAACTTCGGAGGGGGAATGGTCCGGATCGAAGGTAAAATGTACACTGCTCCGGAATTGGATGATAGTAGAGATCTATCCAATTATGGATGGGACTGGATGAAAGTAGGTGACGAATGGCTTCCCTTTCTTTACGATGAAGGCGATGAAGTGATCCCTCTGTTTCCCTTGGGCGAGTGAGTGGTTGAAAGGAGCGCGTTCGCAGAAGGCACAGGACCATAATACCGTCTCTCCTTAACGAGAGTGGAATCATAGGCAATTCTGAGTTGGAGGATTCTTTCTTGAGAGCGGTGAATATCGGAACACTTCTGGAGAATATCCGCCGGGGCGAACCCAAGGTGCGTGCATCGGCCTCTGACGTCATGCGCGACCTCGGATCGGCCGCCGAGGCGGCTGTTCCGGCACTTCTTGAAATGCTGATGGAGGAGAAGGATAAAAACGTTCGGGAGTGTGCCGCCAGTGTCCTGATGTACATTGGCGCTGGAGCTGCTCCCGTGAGGCCTCAGCTGCTGAGGATTTTCAAAGACCCACAAGAAGACCGAGACATTCGCAGGATGGTTGCGGGGGCCATTGCAGAAATGGGCACGGACAGTTTGCCCACGCTTTGTGAGTGTTTGAAAGATCCCGACCCGTTTGTGCGCGCAGAGGCTGCTAACGGATTCTACCGAATGGGACTATCAGCCTTGAACAGTGCCTCTGCGTTGATCGAGGCATTGGAAGACGAAGACAGTGCTGTACGCGGCTGCGCAAAATCGGCGTTAGGGGAAATGGGGGAAGCCACCCTGCCTCTTCTGCGAGAATCGCTGCGCCGCCTGACGGATCGTGCCCGGCTGCAGGCGTGCGAATTGATCCTGAAAATTGAGCCGAGCGACGAAGACTCTCTGGCCGAACTGGCGTCGGGATTCAAGATTGCGGATGTTGCGATTCGACGTGAAGCCGTGAATATTTGTCATTCTCTCGTCGATCAAGCCTTCGATCAAATGTTCCGCGACATCGAGCCCTCTCAGTACCCAAAAAACGACAAATGGAATGTGCTGGTCTCCCCATTATTAATTACCTTGAAAGATTCGGATACGGAGGTACGCCTCTGGTCTGTCATGGCCCTTGGCGAACTCCGCGCGAAACACGACCAAGTAGTCACTGCACTTATGGAAGCCCTCCACGATCGAGACGAAGAAGTTCGCAGTTTTGCAGCCCGTGCTTTGGGAAACTTTCAAGCGCGGGCGGAATCCGCCGTAAGTGACTTAATGCGTGCGCTCGAAGCAGACGCATACGAGGTCCAACTGGCAGCGATCGACGCTCTGGGAGATATAGGCTCCCACGCCGTTGAGGCCGTGCCACTGCTCCAGAAAGCGCGCAAAAACCCAGACGCGGAGATGCGAATAAGGGCAAGAGACGCCTTGCGCAAGATCAAGAGAAAGTAATCGAATAGGTGTGCCGGATCGAATTGTGGTCGCATGCGTTACCAAATAAACGTGGCTGGCGCATCCGCGAGACCTGGGACAGGAAGCGGCATCGAGGGAGATGGACGTACTTGCGGTCCCAACAAGGCCGGCGCTTGGGCAAGCAGGATGGTGTGGTCGCTTGGATTTTTTAACAGTCCAACGGCACCTTGATTCCGTCGGTGACGTTCAAGTACGATGTCTTCGGCAACCGCGTTGAGGAAGACGACTACAACGCCTCGACGCAGGTGACGACGGTGACGAAGTTCGCCTACGAAGCCGTCGGCAACATCTGGGTGGATCTGAATAGCAGCAATCAGTTGGTGGACCGTCGTCTGCATGTGGACCCCCCGTTTTGGCGCGGTCTGCTGACCGTGCCACGAAGGTCGACTGTGGGGCTACCCGCCGTATGGAGACCTTCGGTCCACGCCGGTGGCAAGTCCTGAGACCCAGCCACAACGGGGGAGTTTTACGGCGGATTCAGGGATGCCGCTTCGTCTCTCTTCTTATTCGTCCACTCTCCTGCTCTATTATGCCCAAGAGAGCGGCGTTGTTACCAGAGAGAAAAATTGGCCGGCGAGGGACCCTCCCGCGGATAGTTGGCAAGGTTACTCGCGCTGGAAATTGTAAGTTGCTGAAGATACATAATTTGTGGTCCCAAAGTAACCTTGCCAACCTCCAAAAAAAGTTGGCAAGGTTACTTTTTGGCAGTCTCGTTCGACCGATCCTTGCGTACAGAGCGAGCCGGAGCCGATCGGCGTGGTGGGGAGGCGAGTATCAATCTGGAGAGGCGAGAGCGTTGGCGAATTGTCGGTGCAAGAATCATCCGCCGCTAGGATGACGGCTCGGCATCATCTGCACAAAAATGCGCTGTGCAGAAGAAACCCACGAAGAGCGTCCTTAAATCGGGATTGACACCGTCCGATTGCCTGCTTGCATGCTCCAAGTAGGTGGTACGACTACAGCCGAGCGGCGATGGCGAGAGTACAAAGAGCCGGGCCGTCGAACGCCGCGTGCGTCTTTTTTTGGAGACTTCGTAAGTTAAAAGTCATCCGTTTCCCGCCTACCCGAGGAGAGCCATGACACAGCCGCGCATTAGTGTGTTTCCCAAATGTTACTTCGATGAGTTGTACTCGCGCCGACGGGATTATCTCGAATGGCTTCGACAGGCGGCTACGCTCGGTGCCGAGGGCGTCGAGCATTACGATGGCTTTTTCGCCACCCTCGACGAAGCGGGCGTCGCGCCGGTTCGCAGGACGTTGCGAGAAACCGGACAGATTTCGTCGCTCATGTGCTTCTCGCCCAACTTCACCCATCCCGATGCCGCCGAACGCGCCCATCAGGTCGAACGACAAAAGACGGCTATCGATCTGTGCGTCCTCCTCGACATCCGCCATTGTCGCACGCTCAGCGGCCAGCGCTATCCCGATCTGTCGCGCCGCGACGGCATCGAACGCACCGTCGATGGCATCCGTCGATCTCTAGAATACGCCGAGAAAAAGAACGTCGTTTTGTGTATGGAGAACCACTACAAGGACGGCGCGTGGCAATATCCCGAATTCGCTCAGCCGGAAGACATCTTTCTCGAAATCATCGGGCGGATCGATTCACCCTACTTCGGAGTGCAATACGATCCTTCGAATGCCGTCGTGGGCGGGTTCGATCCGGTGCCGTTCTTGGAGAAAGTGAAACGTCGGGTTGTGTCGATGCACGCCTCGGATCGCTACCTCGCTCCAGGTGCGACGCTCGACGAATTGCGGCAGGCCGACGGCACGCTGGGCTATTCCGAAAAACTGTGTCACGGCGAAACGGGCAAGGGATTAAACGATTACGACGCCATTTTTCGTAACCTTTCCGGCGTCGGCTTCACCGGTTGGATCTCGGTCGAAGACGGCATGAACGGTCTCGACGAATTGAAACGCTCCGTCGAATTTCTCAAGAAAAAGAGGGCGGAATACTACGGGAAATCCACGGACGAAGCGGTCGGCTCGATCCGGACGCCGCAATAGCGCGACATCCTAATGGGCATTCGGTGCCGTCGTTTTCAGCGTCTCGGTGACCTCGCTCCAGAAATCGCGCCAGGCTTTCGATTCCTCTTTCGGTAGCGCGGTCAATGCCTTGGCATCGCGGACTCCCGAAAATGCGGGATCGCTCTGCAAACGATGGAGAGACTTGCGAGTCGTACCGCGCAGACTTTCCGAGCCGCGCTCGCTGTGGGCTTGCAGTTGCTCCAGTTCGGCGCGCAGCCAGGCCAGACCTTGCTTGCGCCAGTCGGCGCGCTTTGTGTCCGACGCTTTGTCGGCTCCTTCTCCCTCGTTGCATCCGGCGAGTACCGCAGCGCGGGCCGCATCGCTTCGATGGTTTTCGAGTAGAGAAGGAGCCTCGGCGAAAGCGGCGCGATACAACTCGACGGCTTCGGCATGGTAGGCGTGGGTCTGCGTACAAACGGATGCGAAGGCGATGCGTTCGTCGTTCTCTGTCGGACGGTACGAACCGCTGAGGAGAGCCGCCAATTTCTTTTCGCGCTCGATCTGATGGCGACAGCGACTCAGCCAGCGCTCCGACGGCTTATTCCATCCCTTTTGCCGAACCCCTAGTTCGTGACCTCGCGCCAACTCCGTACAAGCCTCGGACAATGGCCCGCGTTCCCATAACGCAAGTCCGATCAAGCAGTGTCCCCAGGCATCTTCCGGTTCAATGGTTAATGCCTGCCGATAAGCGGCGATGGCCTCATCTAGCTTGCCCCATTCCTTCAAGACTTGACCGCGGTTCAAGTGGGAGGAAGCGTAACTCGGTCGTAGTTCGACCGCTTTCTCA
Organism: Planctomycetota bacterium; assembly: GCA_021781415.1. Lineage (GTDB taxonomy): Bacteria > Planctomycetota > Planctomycetia > Gemmatales > Gemmataceae > JAJPHU01. The sequence goes on along the minus strand of JAJXWW010000167.1, from coordinate 5,334 downwards.
TACGCTCGGACGGCCGAGGCTAGTTCGCCTTGCGCTCCCAGCGCGTTGCCGAGATTGTTGTAAGCGCGCGGAAAGTTCGGCTGCAAACGAATGGCCTCGCGGAAGCAAGCGACTGCCTCGGCCAATCGACCGCGCTGCGCGAGCGCGGTGCCAAGATTGTTGTGCGCCTGGGCATCGTTTTTTGCCGTCGCCACCCCTTCTCGATAGGCGTCGATAGCCGAATTGAAATCGCCCTTTTGCAAATACGTCGCCCCCAAACTGGTCCATGCCTTCAGGAACTTTGGATCGACGCGCAGCGCTTCTCGATAGGCGTCGATGGCCGCATCGAGTCGTCCGGTGTTCGCCAAGGCGGTGCCCAGATTCAACCGAGCGCCGAGGTGTTTGGGATCGATGGCGACCGCCTTCTGCAGAGCGGCGACCGCCTTCTCGTTCTGGCCGCGATGAATGGCGACGGTTCCCAAGTTGTACCAGCCCGATGCGTTTTGGGGTCGAAGGCGTAGCGACTCTTGAATTTCCGCTTGCCCGCGCGCCGGCTCGCCACGATTCACATAGAAAAGACCTAAATTATAGTGTGGCATCGGTAAAGTGGGATCGAGATCGATGGCTTTTTTGTAGGCGTCGAGGGCATCCTTGGGGCGCTTCTTTTTCTCAAGCAACTGTCCCAACGTGTTGTAGTATCCAGCGTTGCCTTCGTGGTGAACGGCTCGTTGGCAGGCTTCGAGCGCTTCGTCGATGCGTTCGAGCCGCATCAGCGCGAGGGCGAGATTGTGATGCGAGATGGCGTGGTCGGACGCAATCCGAAGGGCTTGGGTGAAGGCTTCGATGGCTTGCTCGGTGCGGCCGAGATCGGCGAGCAAACCGCCGAGATTGTTGTACGCTTCCACATAATTGGGCTTGAGACGAATGGCCTCGCGGAATTCGGCGAGCGCTTCTTCGTTCTGTTGCTTGTCCTTGAGGGCGATGCCGAGATTGTAGTGCGCCAAGGGATAATCCTTCTGAAGGCGCAGCGCTTCGCGGTATTCGGCGATGGCTTCCTCGACGGCCTTGCTGCTCGCCAAGGCCACGCCGAGACTGAGGTGCGCGCCCGCGCTGCGTTTGCGCACGGCGAGCGCGGCGGTGTAGAAGCGAACGGCCTCGACCGAACGAGGAGGCCGACTCAGTTCGAGCTGAAGGGCGAGGCGGAAGTTGATCCAAAAATCGTCGGGGTAGAGTCGTTGGGCGCGCTGCAACAGGCGAATGGATTCGACGCCATCGCCGACATTGGCCAGTGCCTGACCGAGGAGATATAGCGTGGTGGCCGGTAGACGATCCACCTCGGGCGCGCGGGCGGCCTCGGCCAAGGCATCGCGGTCGTGGGCCAGCATGGCAGCCCGCAATCGTCGCCGCCAGGCATCGCCGTCCGCCAACCCGGCCACATCCAAGAGTCTTTTGCGCCGCGCCGCGTCGTCGCTCGCCTCCGCCCAATCGTCCAACGCGGCGGCCAGCTCGGCGGCGATGGCTCGATCTCGGATCTGATGGGCAGCTGCTTCCACCGACAGACATTCGAGATCGACTCCATAATCGGCGAAGGCTGCGGCATACTCGGTAGCACCGTGGCGGTCAAAGTTTTTCGCTTGGCTTTTGTTCAATCGAATCGATTCGAGCCGAGCCAACATTTGGCGATCGTGCAACTCCGTCTCCAGCGCGGAGGTCAGATCTTCGAGTCGCTGTCTCATCGCGCTCTCGCCGCGCTCTCGCGGTAAATCTTCCCGTGCCGCCCGAACGAGGGCCAACGCCTCGGTCCAGGGACTCAACTCGCCGATGGGCGCGGACTTGCCCTTTTCGCGGAGACGTTCGGCCTGGCGGAGTTGTTCTTCGATGCCGCGAACGAAGAGTTCGCGCTTCTGCGCGCGCTCGCGGTCCAGCCAGAACCACGCACCGATTCCTAAAAGGATAAAGGCCAGCGAGGCGGCGGCCAATGCCAACGTCAATCTCCGCGACTTGCGTTCCCCCTCGGCCTTGGCTTCGGCAGCCGCGCGCTCGACCTCGGCTTCGTGCAAGCGTTCGGCCACGGAAGCTCGATACTCCGTGATGGCCAGCGCGACGACGCCGGCATCGTGGGGACGCAGCGAGGGGTTTGCCGCCAGACATCGCCGAGCGATGTCCACCAACTCTTCGTCGGCCGCGCACCGATCTAGCCGCTCGTGCGCTCCGGTGAGATCGCCTTCTAACGCTTGCCGATAAACCTGGGGATGCGTCGTTCCGTCGTAGGGAGGTTTGCCGGTGAGAATGACGCAGAGAATTGCACCGAGGCCAAAGACATCGCAGCGCGCGTCGAGAACGGAGCTATCGCCGCGCGCCTGTTCGGGGGCCATGAAACCGGGAGTGCCCACTACCGCGCCCGCAAGCGAAGTCGTCGCATCGGCGCGTTGGTTCGCCTCCATCTCCGCCGTGGCATCGTGCCTCGATCCCCCTTGGGAAGTCGGATCGGCAGTCAACTCAGACGTCGCGGGACGGCTGGCATGAGGAAGCAGCTTGGCAAGTCCCCAATCCATGACCTGAACTTCGCCGAAGCTGCCGACCATGACGTTCGACGGTTTCATGTCGCGGTGAATGATTCCATGAGCGTGGGCGTAGGCCAGCGTTAAACACACTTGCTCGAAGATGGCGAGATAGCGCGGCAGATCCGCGCTCGGCGAGGTCCGCGCTTGGAGCAACGAGGCGAGCGTTTGTCCCTGAATTAGCTTCATCGTGAAGAACGGTCGGCGATCGGGAAGCCAGCCGATCTCGTGAATCGGCACGATTCCTGGATGCTGCAACTGGCCGCAGATCCGCGCTTCGTCCAAGAATCGCCGCACCAACCCTTCATCGCTCTGATGCTGTTCCAGCAAGACCTTGACGGCCAAGCGTCGGCCCAGCTGCGTATCGTTGGCTTCGAGTACCACGCCCATTCCGCCACGACCGATTTCCCGAAGAATGGGAAAGCGCCCCGCATGGCCCACGGGGAGAGGGTTTGCGACGATCGGAGCCGGCGCGCTGACACCGCCAGTCAATCGCAATCTCGTATCGCGCTCGCTGGCCGATAGATCCTCCTCGTTCAGCGAAGGAAAATACGTCTGGGTCGATGCAGGATCTTTGGAAGGCTTGGACTGAGTTGGCGCAGTCGAATTGTTGGAATGAGGATCGGCCATGCCAGCTCCGATGCGAGGCGAAAACCACGAACAACTCTCGAACCCTTGAGCGGCCGAGCTATCTTGCGTCAATCGAGGCGAGGCGAACGAAATCCCTATTTCTAAACTAAACAGAAGTAGGGCGCGAAACAAGGTTCGTCGCGGGCCTGATGGCCAGGTTCGAGAGGAAGCCGTGCCGACGATGCGATATAAAGAAAGGGACGGATGGCGTTCGTCTCACTCGGCGGATGATTGGTATGATTGCACGAAACGGCCTCTGCTTTGTAACCGTCTTTGCGTTCTCGGTCGGCGCGGCATGCGACGGACGGAAGCCATCGACCGCCGATGTGCCCATTGTTCCCACGGAGGAAGAAAGCCCCGGCTTGTTCCGCGACACGACCTCGTCGTCGGGGATTGATTTTACTTATCGCAACGGAGAGGAGGCCGAGCATCGCTCAATTTTGGAATCGCTTGGTGGCGGCGTCGCTTTGCTCGACTTCGACGGCGATGGTCGGCTCGACCTCGTTCTGCCGGGGGGCGGGTTCTTCGTCGACAAGGAGATACGCGGTTGGCCGTGTAAGCTGTATCGCAATCTCGGAGGCGGCAAGTTTGAAGATGTCAGCGCGCGATTGCAGATTGAAGGCGGATGGTTTTACAGCCACGGTGCCGCGGTAGGGGACTACGATTGCGACGGATGGCCCGATCTGCTTCTAACCGGATGGAATCGCCTCGCCCTGTTTCACAATGAGCCGGTCGATCCCGCCGACGCAAGCAAGGGACGACGACTCGTCGATGTATCGCGCAGCGCGAGGTTGAACTCCAGTCTGTGGAGCAGTAGTGCCGGTTGGGCCGACTTCGACGGTGACGGCTATCCCGATCTATATGTATGTCATTACGTCGATTGGTCGTTCGCCAAGCATCCCGCCTGCGGTCAACCGCGCGACATCTGCCCTCCCAAGCTGTTCGACGGCCTCGCCCACAAGCTGTTCCGCAATAACCGCGACGGCACGTTCACCGATGTCAGCGGCGAGGCATCGCTTCGACCCGGTGGGCGCGATGCCAGCAAGGGACTCGGCGTTCTTCTTGCGGACCTCAACGGCGACGGCAAACCCGACATCTACGTCGCCAACGACACCGCCGATAGCTTCCTCTACATCAATCGCTGTTCTCCGGGACACTTTCGTTTTGAAGAGAGCGGTCTGTCGAGCGGCACGGCGCGCGATCTCGGCGGTTCACCCAACGGCAGCATGGGAGTCGATGCCGCCGACTACAATCGCAGTGGACGCCCTTCGCTGTTCGTCACCAATTACGAAAACGAGTGGCATGCCCTTTATCTCAACCAGTGCGACGGCGTGCGCATGCTGTTTCAGTACGCCTCGCCCAAAGCCGGTATCAGCGCTTTGGGCCAAAACACCGTCGGCTGGGGCGCGGGTTTTCTCGATGTGGAGCGGCGCGGTTGGGAGGATCTCTTTGTCGCCACGGGCCACGCTCTCTATCATCCGCGCGGCGGGGGCGATCCGAGGCAACGGCCCATTCTGCTGCGAAACGAAAGGGGTGTCTACACCGACATATCGCACCGAGGAGGTCCGTATTTCCGCGAGAAACACTCGGCAAGAGGTGTTGCCTTGGGCGATCTCGACGACGATGGCCGCATCGATTTGGTCGTCGTGCATCTCAATGCGCCCGTGGCGCTGCTCCACAACGAGTCGGCGACGGACAATCATTGGTTGGGTATCGAACTGGTTGGCCGCAACCATGCCGACGTGGTCGGAGCGCGGCTGATTCTGGAATACGAAGGCCAAAAGCAAACCAAGTTCGCCAAGGGCGGGGGTTCGTATGCCTCCTCCAGCGATCGCCGCCATGTGTTCGGCCTGGGCCAAACAACTAAGATCGACGCTCTGACCGTGATCTGGCCGAACGGCGACCGACAAGCAGCGAAGAATCTGACGTTGGATCGCTACAATAAAATTGTCCAGGCCAAGGAGTAGACGGTTCCTTTCGTCGTCGAACCGCCCATGAGGCTACCATGTCGAATCGCTTGAGTTACCTCTGTTCCGGCCTCGCCTTCAATCGTTGCATTTGGTTTCGACTGGCACTGGGGTTAATCGTCGTCGTCTTGGGGATCGCTCCGATCGCGTGGTATTTCCGCCCCGATCCGCGTCTGGCCGAAGCCAAACGCGCACTC
>JAJXWW010000200.1 GCA_021781415.1 Planctomycetota bacterium | reverse complement strand
ACGCTTCCGGCTCTGTCCGATTGAGACGACGCATGGGAAATTTTGTTATCGATTTTTCCTCGCTCCCAAACTCTTCCTGGTTCCCAAACGGAGTTTGGGAACGCCGTCGGCGAAACTCCGTTTCGCGGAGTGGGTTCCCAAACGGAGTTTGGGAACCAGGAAACAGCTTTCCGACAAACCCGGACAATAACTCTCGGAGGCGGAAGCGTCAGCGACGGCGCATTCGAGCCGTCGCTAACACTTCCGGCTCCGTTAGAACGAGCGACATTCGCCTCAAACCAATGGAGTAGCCGCGAAAAAAGTTGCGCAGAATCGTCCGCTCGGCGGCTCTTTATAGATAGAAAACCGCTCCCCCACGGTCGCGGCTCTGACGGAAACCAAGGAGACGTTTTATGAACGACAAGCCTCCGCTCCACGAAGCGGAACAAGTTTGGTCTCCCTACATCCCCGACGAACGGATGCCGTGGAACCTTGCGCGGGTGGTGCATTTGCATCGTCGTGCCGGATTTGCCGCCACCTCGAGCGAGATTCAGCGCGATTTGAAAGACGGTCCCAAGACCAGCATCGAGCACTTGCTTAGCGGCAAAGCGCGCGACGCATCCGTGCCGACGGACTTCGAGCGCGTGGCGGGCTTGTTGGCCGAGGCTGCCGTCAGTGCCGGCGATCCGACACGGCTCAAAGCGTGGTGGGTGTATCGCTTGTTATTCGGTCCCGATCCGTTGGGCGAACGGCTGGCACTGATGTGGCACCATCATTTCGCAACCAGCAACGCCAAGGTGGACGATCTCGCGGCGATGCGGCGACAGAATGAGTTGTTTCGCGCGCTCGGTCGCAAGCCGTTCGCCGAATTGTTGACCGCCGTGGTGCGCGATCCGGCGGTGCTGATCTGGCTCGACGCACCGGCCAATCGCAAGGAGCATCCTAACGAGAACTTGGGCCGCGAACTGATGGAATTGTTTACTCTCGGAGTGGGTAATTATAGCGAGAACGATGTCAAAGATGCCGCCCGCGCCCTGACGGGATGGACGGTCGAGGACGGCGAATTTCAAGAGATCGCGGGGCGGCACGATGACGGCGACAAAACGATTCTCGGTAAAAAAGGAGCGTGGAAGGGCGAGGATTTGCTGAAGATTTTGCTCGAATATCCCGCGACGGCGCGACGGTTGGCGGTGCGTTTGGGCAAGCAATTCTTCGGCGAAGGGGCGCTCGATAAAAGTGGACTCGATGCACTCGCCGATTTGCTGCGGCGAAACAATCTGCACATCGATCTCGCCGTCGAAACGATTCTGCGGTCGCGCGCCTTCTTCGCCGAGAAGAATCTGCGTTCGCGCGTTTTCGGTCCCGTCGAGTATGTCGTCTGCGCGGTGCGGGCGCTGGAGATGCTCGAATCGTCGCCGAGTACCGTGGCGCTGGCCGATTGGATGGCGCTGTTGGGACAGGATTTGTTTTATCCGCCCAATGTGTTCGGTTGGCCGGGCGGACGGCGTTGGATCAACACGCGCTCGGTGGTGGGACGTGCGAACTTCGCGGCGGCGCTCGTCGGCGGCAACGGCCTCGGCGAACCGTTGGACGCCCTGAAATTGGTCGGGCGGCATCATCGTGGAGGCTCGGTCGTAGAAGCAATCGATTTTTATAGCGAATTGTTGTTGGGGACGTCGCCGACACCGGCTTTCAGCGAACGCTTGCACAAGGCGCTCGGAGGCACGGCGACCCTGGTGGCGGAGACGGCGCGCCGCATCGTCGTGTTGATTTTGGCTTCCCCCGAAGCGCAATTAGGTTGATCGACAAGCCCGGAGCGCAAGCGACGGGCGTTTCGACCCGTCGCTTGCGCTCCGGGCTTGTAACGAAGGAGATTTCATTCATGTTCTCGCGTCGTGATTTTCTCAGCCGTGCGGCGCTCGTCGCCTTGGCTCCGACCGTACCGGGGTTCCTTGCTCGCAGCGTCCGCGCCGCAACCCCGCGGCGCGAGGGCCGGGTTCTCATCGTCGTCCAGCTCGGTGGCGGCAACGACGGACTCAATACCGTCGTGCCATTCAAGGATGAAGGCTACCTCAAAAATCGTAAAGTCCTCCGTCTGCCGGAAAATCGACTCCTCAAAATCGACGACAAGACCGCATTCCATCCGGCGCTCGACGATGCCATGAAGCTGTTTCAGAGCAAACGGTTGGCCATCGTGCAGGGCGTCGGCTATCCCAATCCGAGCCGTTCGCACGATGTCAGCATGGCCGTCTGGCAGACGGCGCGTACCGATACCGAAGAACACAAAGGCAATGGCTGGCTGGGCCGCGCCCTCGACGCCGATGCCTCGCCCTTATTGTTTGTTGGGACGACGGAGTTGCCCGCTGCGCTGCGCGGTCGGCGCTCGTCGGGATCCGTGCTGTCGCGTTTGGAAGAATTTCATCTCGTGGGCGATGCCGCCGCAGTGCGAACAATGGCGTCGCCCCTCACCCCCAACCCCTCTCCCCCCAAGGGGAGAGAGGGGAGACAAGAAGACGATCTCTTGGCGTTCGTTCAGCGCAGTTTTCTCGACGCCTTTACGACGTGCGATCGCCTCGCGGAGGTTGCGCGCGCTCGAGACAGCGGAGCGAACTATCCTTCGACCGGCTTGGCCAATCGCTTGCAACTGATCGCGCGATTGCTTAAAACCGACTTCGCCGCGCGCGTCTTCTACACGGCGCAGGACGGCTACGATACCCATGCGGCACAGTTGCCGACCCATGCCAATCTGTTGCGCGAGTTGGGCGGAGCGTTGCGCGCTTTCCTCGACGATCTCGCCGCCTCGCACTTGGCCGAGCGCGTCGCCGTGTTGGTGTTCAGCGAGTTTGGCCGACAAGTGCGCGAGAACGCCGGAGCGGGGACCGATCACGGCACTGCGGCTCCGGTGTTCCTCGCCGGATCGCGCGTGCAGAACGGACTCGTCGGCACCGCCCCGAACCTGCTCGATCTGGTCGGGAATGCACCGAAGATGACGATGGACTTTCGCCGCGTCTATGCCACGGTGTTGGAAGAGTGGCTCGGCTTGCCATCGAAGGATGCGCTCGGCGGAACCTACGAGCGCTTGCCGCTATTCGGGAAATAAGGAGTCGATTATGTAGAGGACGAGCGACCGCGAGGAATTCGGGTTAACCGTACAGAGCTGCTCTCGGATTCTCCCCTCTCCCCTGTACTCAGGGGAGAGGGGAGTAGCGCTGTACTGTTACCCGATGGTGGCGGCCCTCTCGCCGGCGAGCCAGCCGGTACTCCAGGCGGCTTGAAAGTTGTATCCGCCGATCGGTCCATCGAGATCGAGCAGCTCGCCGGCGAGGTACAGGTCTGGGACGCGTTTGCTGCACAGAGAGCGCGAATCGACTTCGTCGAGCGCGACTCCACCGGCCGTCACCTCGGCTTTGCCAAAGCCAAGCGTTCCCGAAATCGGCAAACGAAGTCGTTTGACGGCGACAACCAGATTGAGCCGGTCGGTGCGGCTGAGAGCGGCGGCTTTACGGTCTTGGGGCAATTTGCAGAGTCTCAACAATGTCTCGCACAAGCGCCGTGGGAGACAATCGGGGAATACCGTTGCCAAAAGCTTTTTACCGGAGGACGCCGACTCCACGCGCAACGCTTCGTCCAGCTCCGGTTCGTCGAGATTCGGCGCGAGATCGATCTCCAACAACAGGCTTTGCGGTTGCGGATGACCGCTCACCGCGCGGCTCACATCCAGAATAACCGGCCCGGACAATCCAAAGTGCGCAAACAACAGCGAGCCGCGCCGCGAGGCCAAGCTCTTGTCCCCTTCCAAGACGCGAACCTTCACGTCCGGCAGCGTGACACCGCGCAACTCGGCCACCCAAGGCACGGCGACCGTCACGGGAACCAACGCCGGACGCGGCGGGACGATGGTGTGCCCCAGTTTTACCGTCCAGGCGTAGCCATCTCCACAAGTGCCGCTACCGGGGTACGATTGGCCGCCGGTCGTCAAGATTACGCGGGGAGTTTGGAGCGTTCGTCGAGACGTGGTTAACACGAATCCCGACGAACACGGCTGCAAATCGAGCAACGACTCCTCTAAACTCAGCCTCGCGCCGCTCTCGTGCAATCGGTTCAGCAGGGCGTTCAAGACATCGAGTGCTTTGTTGCTGACGGGGAAGATTTTGCCCGTTTCTTCCACCTTGGTGGGTACGCCGGCGGACTCGAACCAGGCGAGCGTATCTTGGACGCTGAACGCGGCCAGGGCAGAGTGCAGAAAGCGGCCCGGAGGTCCGAACGCCTCGACGATGCCCCGATTGTCCGTGGCATGGGTCAGATTGCAGCGCGTTCCACCGGACATGAGAATCTTTACCCCAGCCTTGCGATTCTTTTCCAACACCAGCACGCGTCGGCCGCGCTCCGCCGCTCGGATCGTCGCCATCAAGCCCGCCGCGCCCGCGCCGATTACCACGATGTCCCAGTCCGCCGCATCCACCATCGTCTCGATCCCCCATTGGCCTACCATTCAGAGCCTATCAGAGTCCGCGGCGTAGGCGAGGGGAGATCATCGTCTCCCCTGTCAGCGACACGGACTTCGATGGGAATTGCTCTTTCACCCTCTAGTGGACCTCGCTATAGTCCGCCGCGCTTTCGAGCCGCTACGTCCGCGAGTCGCACCATCGTCACCGGCCCGTTTTATCCACTTTCCAAGAGCAGAGGGAGATTATGCGCAAATTGATCTGGTGTGGCATTGGTGCCGGCGTGGTGGCGGCGAGTGGTTTCTTGTCGCTGGCCTACTATGCTTGCAGCTATCCGGACACATCGGTTGCTCGCGGCATGTTCGCCGTCGCCGAAGTGTCGTTGGCCATCCATCCGCTTAACGGCATGTACAACACAACGCAAGTTCCGCCCAGCGATCGCGCGGGCGGGTCCGAGGAATGCGTTCCCGAAGATCCCAAGCCCGTTCCCGTCGAACCCGTCAAGCTGGTCGACGAGAGGCCCGCGCCTATCCAGTCGAAGAATGAAATCGAAGCCGACATCGTGATCCCCGAAGACGATTTGTTGCCGGGCGTGCAAGTGGCGCAAGGAGGAGAGTCGGCGGATCGGGACAATGTGCGCGAGTTGCCGGCTGCCAGTGGCTCCATCCCCATGCCCAAGTGCGAAGACGACGACGAAAGACCGATGACGCCGCCGCGGATGCCGTATGCCGATGAAGCATCGAAACCCATCGCCAATGCGAAGAAGCCGGAATCGCCGAAGGAAAAGGATACCAGTGTCTTCGAGGCGTGGAGGAGCCTGTTCGAGACGGGAGAGAGCAAGTCGAACTCGGTCGAAATGCTGCCCTTGCCCACGGAAGAGGAGCAGAGCGAGCCGAAGTGCGAGGAAGACAGCCATCGCCACGAACAGTATCCCGGCTGCCCGCGAACCACATGCCCGTATACCGGCAAGAGCTATCCCGCGCCCGCCCCATCGAAAAGCTCGGGCGCGGAAGAAAGCAGCGAAGAGCCGCCGGCTCATCCCAAGCAATCGCGCGCTTTCCAAAACGATAAACAAAAAGGCGATGTCCCGCATCCCGCGGGAGTCGATACGATGGAGTTCCGCAAAAGCGACGACGGACAGAATCTAAACGAGTATGGTCCGAACCCTATCCATTGATTCCTTGAGAGGTAAGCCGCGACGCTCGGCGAAGGACGCTCCGCGCGCCGCGGCTTACTGCCTCCTCATTTCAGTGAGACGGCCTCTTTCACCTCGCAAATCAAATCTTTCGCCGGCATCACCAATGCGCGTGCGCCCGCGCCGTGCGGCAGAATCATGACCTCGGCGGGATGCAAGCGATGTCCCGTCAATGCGGGGATCGCCGCTTGCGTCGAGGCTGCGCTCAGTCCGGCGAGAACGACCAGCGAATAGCGTTTGTTTGCCGGATTCTCGGCGGCGGCGAGGACTATGCTGTTCGGGTGGGCGTACACCTCGTCGCACGCGGCGAACGAACCGGAACCAAACGAGATCGGCAAACTCGTTTGATACTTTTTCACCAGCGCGTTCGTATCGAGTCGGCCAATCAGCAACAGATGACGATTCTTGCATTCTTCCTCGCTCAGCTCGGTATCGGCTCGGATCGGCAGAGTGATGTTCGAGCCGTGTTCGCGGATGGCTTGCTGCAACATCTCGGCGGCCTCGCGCTGACTCGCGCGCTCGCCGATCGTGCCGTAGACGATCAGCGTCTTTTCTAGGTCGGCTTGAAAGCTGAGGATTGAGTAGGGACCGCCGTTACTCTTGGCCGCCTGGTTGTACTTGTCGAGAACGGCGCGCAGCGGCTTCTCTTTGGTCTCGACCACGAGCCGCGCCGAGGTTCCGTCGAGATGAACTTGCTTGGTCGTTTCTCCCTTCGCCGTTTCGACGGTCACATCGAGCGCTGTCTGCGGTCCACCTTTGTCGCGGCGGATCTCGACCGTCGTTTCGTAACCCGCCGTCGTTTTGGCGACAAGCGGCACGGCGATGTGATAGTGAGGCAACCCCGTTTGCTTTAGCCACGAGTCAAAGAAATCGGCGCGCGCGTTGCCCACCCATTTTTCGACGTGGCTCTGAAACTGTCCGGCGCTTACGGTCTTGCCGGCATATTGGCGACCGAAGGCATCCATCATCTTATCGAACGTCTTTGCCCCCATTTGCGCGCGCAGACTGTGTAGCAACCAGACCCCTTTGCCTGCGGCCACGCGATACCAGTCGCTCTGCCGCGCTTCCGCGCGCGTGGCATCGAGCGCCGTCTCCGGATGCGACCGCGCTCCCCCTTCGTATTCGGTGCGATAGGCAAAAAGGGCCAGGGCCAATAACTCCTTTTCGGATCGACTTATATCCTTAGAAGACTCCTGTTTGCGCAGGGCGTTGTCGAGGGCGGCGATCTTCTCGTAGTTGGCGAAAGCGGTCGCCAACCAGATATCGGAGTCGCTTTGCGGAAGGATCGTTCCGTGCCAGGCGGCGACGGTCGGCTTCGGTCGTGGCGTCGCCAAATCGGCCGCCGCGATCTTACTCATGTGGCGAATGTCCGGCAAATCGAGAGCGAGAATCGTTTCGCCGCGCGGCTTTCCAGCATGAAGGACCGTCCACGGATTGCCGACGAGTGGCTGGACTTCGGGAAACTGTTGCCGTTCGTGGAAGGTCGGCTTCCAAGTGCGGCCCAGAGGCGGACCAAAGAGCGCCCAGGTCTTCAATTCCTTCGCTAGGGCGCTCGTCGTGAACTTCGCATCGACGGAGTGATAGGCGGCCAACGGCGGCGTGGTGAAGGCCAGCTTGCCGAAGTCAACGTCCATCTTACCTTTGTATTTATCGTACAATTTCAACCATTTGCGATCTCGATTGGAGGGACGGAATACCACCGCCGCCGGTCGATCTTCGACGCTGGCAATCGTCTCCAGTCGAACGTCGAGATCCTTGGTATTGTTGCAGCCCCAATAGAAACCTTCGGTGCCGCCGTACCACTCGTTCTTGCTGCTGCGATACAGTTTGCTCTTGTGCGTGCCCAACTCGAACATGGCGATTTCGTTCGTCTTGATGTCGCCGAGCAGCCATTCGTTGGTGTACAGACCGTTGTTGCCTTCTTTCAGAATCTCGACGGCTCTGTCGATGCCGTCCGCATATTGCAGGGCTTGGCGAATGCGCGAGGCGACCGCCAAGCCGGTGATGTCGAAGCGCGTCTGTGCCAGTGTCGTCTCGCAGACGAGCAACCCGGCATCGTTGAAATAGTAATCGAGTCCGCTCTGGATGCCGCCCGGATACGTCTGCATGAACACGCGATGCCCCTTCGCCGGTTTCACGTCGAGCCACACGTTGTAGAAACCGGAGGGATAGAGTCCGAACATGGTGATGTGGCCGAAGACGATCTTGCCGTCTTTCGTGGCCTTGCCGTTGGCGGCGAAGGCGCTGCAGTGCATCGGCTTGGGCGGCGACTTGGCCGGTGACGACTCCTGTGGGAAGCGCTTCCCTTCCAGTCCGTTGGCCGTGGCCGCCAACGCCGGATCGAGCGTCTCGATCTCGGCCCACGAATTAAGACCTACGATGTCCACTAAATCGAGTTGCCTGCCTTCGAACCGCGCCCCGGCGGCATTCGCTCCGTCGGCGATGCCTTTCATCTCTTCCAGATACTCTTTGTGATAGCGGCGAAGAAAGAGTGCGTTCACCAGAGTGCGCGTCGATTTCCACCCGTCCGAAGGAGACTTGGGACTGCGCACGGCGGCGAAGCAACGAAGATGGGCGGCGATCTCCTCGGACATCAATCGGCCGTGCTGCACGCCGCGTTCGTAGGGTTCGCCTTCGATGTGCAGCACGATCCACCCCGCCTGCGGATAGCGATACGCAGAACCGTAGCGCTGCACCGAGCGCGCATCCGGCACGAAATCGCCGGCCGATGCCGTCGATCCAAGAAGCGAAACAACCACCAGGAGTACGGAAATCCGTCGCATGAGATAGTATCCTCGCAGAGAGATTCACGTTTCGAGAAGTCCGTTGGGAGAGTAGGCGTCATTATCGTGGACGGAGAGGGCAGAGGCAAATTCGGCTTGCAACTTCCTTTCACCAGCTATCGGTGCGACTCGATGCGTTTGCGCTCCAGCTGAAAACCATCCTTCGCTGGGTCGCCGATGGTCAAACCCTTCTCTTCCCACGCGATCGTTCCAAACCGATCGATCCCTTCCTGGGCCGAACGCACCCGTCCGATTTCACCGCAATCGTGTGACATGCCGTTTCCAGGGCCAATCAAGACGCGAGCCTGGACGGAGTATTCCGAGCCATCCGGCACGAGGTAGACGCGGGCACCGTAGAAGTTCTTTCCATATTTACCGTCTCCCCAACTCATGGCGATGGTTCGATCGCTCGCTCGCTCTCCGAAAATGCCGGAAGGTCCCCATGCCGTAGCAATGCCGATTCCAAGTAAAACAATCGATCCGATGTAGTAAAAGAGAAATTTCTTCAAGATAGCCTCCACCCGTCAAACCGCTGGGGTAATTCGATCCGAAATGGGATAACGCCTCGTTTGAGTTAGCGACGAGAGAATGACATTTCCCGAAACGCTCAAGGGGATTGTACATTGGCTACAATCCGAAGCGAAGAGTGCCCTCTCGCTTCCGCATCCTACTGAATACAGGGGCGAGTTCCTCTCCGGTCTCCGAGTGCCGTTGCACGGAGGGCTTGCTGTCTTTCATCAGAACGCTATAGTCACCGCAATCGCTTTGATCTACATCCTGTTTTGCGGAAAGGGCGTCGAGCATGGGCTACAAGCAAACGAGCAAGCATCGTTTCGGCAAGGCGTCGTACCATCAAATCGGTTTGGTGCGCGGGCAATTTGGCAACGTGCCGATGGACGGCTGGATCAAATTCCTCCAAGAATCCGGCTTCGATGGCTGGGAAGAGGCGAGTTGGGAACTCGATTTGAGCCGTTGCGCCACCGACGCGGGAGCCGAGGCGTATGCCAAGGAACGCGTCGAACTGGCGCGTAAGCACGGCCTGGAAATCTTCACCGTCGCCTCGCATCTGCAAGGCCAAGCGCTGGGCGATGAACCCAGCGCCAAGACGCTGCAATTCGTTGGGGGCGAGCCGGTCGAGGCGTACAAAGCCTGGCGCGCGAAGGGAAACAAGCCGCCGCGCACCGATCCGTATTATGTGCCCGCAGAGATCGGCAAGCTGATTCACGAGGCAGCACAGCGCGATCTGTTGGCCATCGTTCGCCTCGCCCACTATCTGGGCAAACATCAAGATCGCAAGGTTCCGGTTCCTGGATTCGTCGGCTCGCCGGCCCATTGCTGGAGCCATTTCTTCCTCTTTCCGCCTTTGCCCAGCGAAATCGGCGGACACGCCATCCCCGATGTGCGCGACGTGAGCCTCGAACTGCTTGTCGAGCGATTTGGGCCGGTTCTCGATGCCTGCAAGCACTACGGCGTCACCTTCGATCTCGAATGCCATCCCAGCGAGCGGGCCATGGGCGATCTGGAATCGGCCAACGATTATTTGAAGGCGATGGACAAGGCCGGCTACGGAAGTGTCGTCGGTTTCAATCTCGACGGTTCTCACATGGAATGGCAGGGCGTATCGGTCATCGACTTCATCCGCGAGTTCGGCGAGCGCATTCATTGCGCCCACGTCAAGGGCGTACAGGTGTTGCGCGAACACTGTCGTGGCGGGCGTCTGGGAGGACATCGACCGATGGGGCATTGGACCAACGGTTGGAACTTCGTCACCGCCGGCACGGCCCGAGACGCCAACAGTCTCGAGGAGATTTTCATCGAATTGAACCGCGTGGGGTTCGACGGCGCGGTCAGTATCGAATGGGAAGACAACGACGCCGAGCAACACGCCGGGGCGAAGTCGGCTCTAGCCAATTGTCACCGCGCCGACAATCCACCCAGCGGAATGCGGCACGATGCCATGCTTCGCGGATGAGTCAGGCGGCACAATGGAACGCAGTCACTTCGCAGCCGATTCGACTTCGCTCGGTGGAGAAGGGGCTTCCATGCGATGGAGAGGGCTTGCCTGAGCAGTGCGCGGGCGACCTTCGACGGGGGGTTTGGTGACGAGGAGCGGATCGGGAACCTGTTTGG
This sequence comes from Planctomycetota bacterium, assembly GCA_021781415.1. GTDB lineage: Bacteria > Planctomycetota > Planctomycetia > Gemmatales > Gemmataceae > JAJPHU01. The sequence goes on along the minus strand of JAJXWW010000200.1, from coordinate 2,502 downwards.
GCTGCACCGCCAATTTGGTGCAGCCCAGCAGGCCTCCACTCAAGAACAGGCCGAGCAAACCGATCCGTAGGAGTGTCCGCGCCATGATTCGCCCCGTCTTCCCGCTGCGTTGCTTGGAAAGGTATCCGACAACGCAAGTTTACCCTATCACCTTTCTTTCGGCGGTAATTCGGGCGGTTCTTAAAGCAAAAGGGAATGAGAGAAGGAGCGTCGAGTTGATTCACACGGCAAAGAAGGCAAGTTGAGAGTTGTCGAGGCATCCCATCGGTTAGAGACTATCCGCAAAGCCCCCCCTCTCATCTGTACTCAGATGAGAGGGGGCGGGGAAGAGAGGCTTCTCGGACAGCTTCTTAGCCGCGCCTCGAACGGGAACGGCTAACCGAAGTTGCATCGTGAAGGCCCTTGCATCTCTCCCCTCTGCCGCCCGGCGGTGGCGGATCATTTGATGTCGAGATGGTAGGGCATCGTCAGCCATACCGGCTCGTGACGGAGTTGAAGCAAGCCGTCGAGACCATGTAATTTATGTTGCAATTCGGGCAGTTCGCGCAGCAGTTGTTGGATGTGTAAACTCGGCACGCGCGCGCCGAGTTTGTCTTCGAGGAACGAGTCGAGGAAGTTCTTCGACTTGGGCAACAGCAACAATTCGGGTTTCTTGCCGGGCGGGAATTTGGCCATGGAGCGGGCGGCGGCAATCGCGTCGTCCAAAGTGCCCAGTTCGTCGATGAGACCGTTGGCCTTGGCTTGCCTGCCCGTCCAGATGCGTCCTCCGGCTAGATTCACGAGCTGTTCGCGCGTCATTTTCTTGCCGGCATTCTTGCGTCCCGCCAGTGCCTTGTCGATAAACTGATCGTACACGTCTTTCATCAGCGCGGTCATCGACTTGCGCTCGGAATCGGTAAACGGCTTATCGGTCGAGAGGATGCCCGAGTTCGCGCCGCGGCTAATCACCTCGGTCTTGATGCCGACTTTGTTGAACGCTCCTCCGATGGCCATTTTCCCTCCGACCACGCCAATGGAGCCAGTCAGCGTGCCTGGCTCGGCGTAGATCTTTCGCGCCGCCATGCTGATGTAATAACCCCCGCTCGCAGCCACGTCGGACATGCTGGCCACGATCGGTTTCTTCGATTTTTTCAACTCGTTCCAGATGAGATCACTCGCCAGGGCCGAGCCGCCAGGGCTATCGACGCGCAGCACGATGGCCTTGACCGTGTCGTCGTTCTCCGCTTCCCGAATGGCCTTGAGCATCGTCGTCGAGCCGACCGTCTCGGCCCCGAACAATCCTTCTTCGCTCTTTCCCGTGGTGATCGCCCCGACGGCGTAGATGACGGCGATCTTGGGATTGGACGAGGAATGAGCTTTCGGGGGAGCGGCCAAAAGTTTTAAGAGGGCGAACGGGTTGGAAAAGTCGATGTCCTTTTTCTTGTCCTTACCGTAATTGCGGACGAGTGAGGTTTCGTCCGCCTCGCGCTCGCTTCGTGACACGGTCTTCACATAGTCCCGAAAATCGTCGGCATAGGCGGTCCAATCGACGAGGCCCGCCTCGACGGCGGCTTGGGCGGTGTACGGCCCCTCGTCGATCAGCTTCTTGACCTTCTCGGCGGTGAACTTCTTGCGCGGACGCGAACGCACGATGCGCTCGACGATGCTTTTCTCGTAGTAATCGTCGATGACTCCGGTGAGTTGCTTGCGGGCCGGAGCGCTCATGCGGTCGCGCATGAACGGTTCGGCGGCGGACTTGAAATCGCCCATCTGCAACATGTCGGCTTGAACGCCGATCTTCTCGAATAGATTCTTATAGAACGAGACCTCGGCGCGAATGCCGGTGAGCATGAGCCAGCCCGATTCCGGGACGCAAATCTCATCGCAAGCCAAGGCGGCGAGGTATTCCTTGGTGCTGCCCGATTCGACGTAGGCAAACGCTTTCTTGCCGCTCTTGCGAAACTGAACGATGGCCTCGGTCAACTCGTCGAGCTTGCCCCAGCCGATGCTCAAGTCGTCGATGCGCAGGTACAAGGCATGAACGCTTTCGTCTTTGGCAGCCTTCTTGATGCGGTCGAGATACGTCTTGAAGTTCTCACCGAGATTGCCAAACAACGGATCGTCGGAGGGCGGCGACTCGCCGAACGAACCGGACAGCGCGATATGTGCGACTCCAGCGATCTTTTTCTTGGCATTTATTTTATCTTCGGCGCGCCCTCTCGGCGCGGCCAGCGCCGCGGCGAGAGTGGCCAGTAACAGTGCGAATCCCCAACGACGACTCCGCATGTGAATCTCCTCGATAAAAGTACAAATCGCGGTTTGCCTCGGCGCGGCTCGGCGCGCGAGGACTGACTCGCGCTCCGAGCCGCGCCGAGGCAAACCGCGACTCTATCTCTCGTTCTCAAGCCATGCCAACGTCCTTGCGCACCTTGGCGTGCCAATTGCTGAACATGCCGGTCTTGACTTTGAAGCTGTTCTCTTCGATCACTTCCAGCACCATGCGCTTGCACTGCACGTCGTTCT